>JAQGIV010000061.1 GCA_028290945.1 Phenylobacterium sp.
ACATCTATCTCTCCGGCTGGATGGTCGCCGCGCTGCGCTCGGATTTCGGCCCGCTGCCTGACCAGTCGATGCATGAGAAGACCTCCGTGCCGGCGCTGATCGAGGAGATCTACACCTTCCTGAAACAGGCCGACGCCCGCGAGCTCGGCATGATCTTCCGCGACCTCGACGCCGCCCGCGCGGCCGGCGACAAGGCCAAGGAAGACAAACTTCTGGAAGCCATCGACGGCTTCGAGACCCATGTCGTGCCGATCATCGCCGACATCGACGCGGGCTTCGGCAACGCCGAGGCCACCTACCTGCTCGCCAAGAAGATGATCGAGGCCGGCGCCTGCGCCCTGCAGATCGAAAACCAGGTCTCCGACGAAAAGCAGTGCGGCCACCAGGACGGCAAGGTCACCGTCCCGCACGACGACTTCCTGGCGAAGGTGCGGGCCGTCCGCTACGCCTTCCTCGAGCTGGGCGTCGACAACGGCGTCGTCGTCACCCGCACCGACAGCCTGGGCGCGGGCCTGACCAAGCAGATCGCGGTCAGCCACGAGCCGGGCGACCTCGGCGACCAGTACAACGCCTTCCTCGACTGCGAGGAGATCGCACCCGCCGACATGAAGAACGGCGACGTGGTGCTGAACCGCGGCGGCAAGCTGCTGCGGCCCAAGCGCCTGGCCTCGAACCTGTTCCAGTTCCGCGCCGGCTCGGGCGAAGACCGCTGCGTCCTCGACTCGATCACCTCGCTGCAGAACGGCGCGGACCTGCTGTGGATCGAGACCGAAAAGCCGCACATCGAGCAGATCGCCGGCATGATGGACCGCATCCGCGCGGTCGTGCCGAACGCCAAGCTCGCCTACAACAATTCGCCGTCGTTCAACTGGACGCTGAACTTCCGCCAGCAGGTCTATGACGCCTGGGCCAAGGCCGGGAAGGACGTCTCCGCCTACGACCGCGAGAAGCTGATGAGCGTGGACTACGACACCACGCCGCTGGCCATCGAGGCCGACGAGAAGATCCGCACCTTCCAGGCCGACGCCGCCAAGCGGGCCGGCATCTTCCATCACCTGATCACCCTGCCGACCTACCACACGGCCGCGCTGTCGACCGACAACCTGGCCCGCGAGTACTTCGGCAGCCAGGGCATGCTGGGCTATGTGCTGGGCGTGCAGCGCCAGGAGATCCGCCAGGGCATCGCCTGCGTCCGCCACCAGAACATGTCCGGCTCCGACATCGGCGACGACCACAAGGAATACTTCGCCGGCGACGCGGCCCTGAAGGCCGGCGGAGTCCACAACACCATGAACCAGTTTGCTTGAGGCGATCAGGGTGAGCGAGATGATGACCACGGAACGCTTCTGGGTCGTCGGCGGCGAGTACAGCTGCCTGGCCTTCAAGACGCTGAAGCACGGCCCGCCGCAGGTGCTCGGACCTTACGAGAGCCGTGATGACGCCAAGCAGGCCTGGAAACGGATCTCCGAGGAGACCCGCAGCTGCGCCACCACCCGCTACGCCATCGCCACCGAGCAGCTCACCCTGCCGAACTGACCCGATCTGAGACCTGGCCCTTGCCGTTCGCGGCGGGGCCCTTCTTCCTTCTTTCTTTGAGCCCAAGCGCTCGGAGCCCCGCCCATGTCCGTCGATCTCGCCGCCCGGCCCGCCGTCACGCTGAGGGAGCCCGCCCAAGGTCGCGCCGCCGAGGTGCTGACCCCCGAGGCCCTGGCCTTCCTCGCCGAGCTGCACCGCCGGTTCAACGACCGCCGGCTGGAATTGCTGGCGCTGCGCGAAGAGCGCCAGACCCGCTACGACTCAGGCTCCGCGCCGGACTTCCTGGCCGAGACCAAGGCGGTGCGCGACGGCGACTGGAAGGTCGCGCCGATCCCCGCCGACCTGCAGGACCGCCGCGTGGAGATCACCGGCCCGGTGGACCGCAAGATGATCATCAACGCGCTGAATTCCGGGGCCAAGGTGTTCATGGCCGACTTCGAGGACGCCTCCTCGCCGACCTTCCCCAACATGGTCGAGGGCCAGGCCAACCTGAAGGACCGCTGGGCCGGCAGGCTCGGCTTCACCGACGCCGCCACCGGCAAGGCCTACGCCCTGAAGGACCAGGTCGCGACCCTGATCGTCCGCCCGCGCGGCTGGCACCTGCCCGAGGCCCACGCCCTGGTCGACGGCGAGGAGATGAGCGGCAGCCTCTTCGACTTCGGGCTTTATTTCTTCCACAACGCCAAGGCGACGCTGGCCGCCGGGACCGGGCCCTACTTCTACCTGCCGAAGATGGAGAGCCATCTCGAGGCGCGGCTGTGGAACGACGTCTTCGTCTATGCGCAGGACGCGCTGGGCGCGCCGAACGGGACCATCAAGGTCACGGTGCTGATCGAGACCCTGCCCGCCGCCTTCGAGATGGACGAGATCCTCTACGAGCTGCGCGACCACATGGCGGGCCTCAACTGCGGCCGCTGGGACTACATCTTCTCGTTCATCAAGCGCCTGAAGACCCACCCGGAGGCCCTGACGCCGGACCGCGGCGTGATGGGCATGGGCTCGGCCTTCCTGGCCGCCTATTCGCTGAAGCTGATCCAGACCTGCCACCGCAGGGGCGCCTTCGCCATGGGCGGCATGGCGGCGCAGATCCCGATCAAGGGCGATCCCGCCGCCAACGAGGCCGCCTTCGCCAAGGTGCGCGCCGACAAGGAGCGCGAGGCCAGCAACGGCCACGACGGCACCTGGGTCGCCCACCCGGACCTGGTGCCGATCGCCATGCAGGTGTTCGACCGGCTGATGCCCGGCCCCAACCAGCTGGGCAAGCTGCGCGAGGACGTGGTGGTCAGCCGCGAGGACCTGCTGCGCGTCCACGAGGGCCAGCGCACCGAGGCCGGCCTGCGCGAGAACATCCGCGTCGGCGTGCAGTACATCGAGGCCTGGCTGCGGGGTAAGGGCGCCGTGCCGCTCTACAACCTGATGGAGGACGCCGCGACGGCGGAGATCAGCCGCGGCCAGATCTGGCAGTGGATCCACCACAAGGCGAGCCTCGCCGACGGCCGCCAGGTCACGGCCGAGCTGTTCCGCCAGATCCTCGACGAGGAGATGGCGGCGCTGCGGATAGCCCTGCCGGCCGAGGCCTTCGACCGCGGCCGCTTCGCCGAGGCCGTGAGGATCTTCACCGACATGAGCCTGTCGGACAGCTTCGAGGAATTCCTGACCCTGCCGGCCTACCGGGCGCTGGACTGACTAGCGGCGCACCCAGCCGCCGCCCACCGGGCGGTAGTACTCGCCGGATTTCAGCTTCGCCTTGACCACCGTCTCGAAGGCCGCGACCCCGGCCGCTTCCGGGCTGACGCCGTTCTTGGCGGCCGCCTCGCGGTAGAGCTGGGCGCGGCCGGCGTTGATCTCCGCCACCGCCGCCCTGAGCGCCGGATCGGCGGCCGCGGTCACGAAGCCCAGGAAGCCGTCGGCCTGTTCGCCGACGATGCCGGCCGCCTTGGCCGCGTCGACGCGGGCCTTGGCGTCGCTCTGCGCGACCGCGGCCACGGCGGTGAAGGCGACGGCGCCGCCCGCGATCAGTCCGATGATGTCTCTGGTTTGCATGGCGGCCTCAGAACAGGTTCGGGTTCTTCTGGATCAGGTTCTTCACGTCCTGGTCCAGCTGCAGGCGGACGTTGGCGTCCAGCTTGGCGTAGATGGTGATCGGATCGACCTTTACATGGATGGTCGGCGCGCAGGCCGCCAGGCCTATGGCGGCGTAGCCGGCCGCCGCGGCGAGCGGCCTGAAGCGTCGGGTCATCGGCGGGTCTCCCGGAACATGGCGTCTGCTGTCTGGCGGCTCACGGCTGAACCGGCGGTGAACTGCGCAGCTGCTGGAAATCGGCGTAGTCCTTCAACAGGTCGTCCAGATTGAGCGTGGTGTCGAGGGTCAGGTCGACGCCGGTGCCGGACGGCAGCGGCAGCTTCTTGCCCAGGAACTTGCGCCGCACCAGGTCGAGCCAGGAGAGGGTGATCTCCTGATGCTGCGGCGGGTCGTGGCGACCGACCACATGGAACAGCACCCCCAGCCGCCCGTCCGGACGGGTGTCGACCCGGGCGCTCAGCCCGTCGAAGGCGAGGTTCTCCAGCGCCTGGTAGGCGAAGTCGGTGAAGGTGTCGTCCGAGGCGATCTGGCCGCCGGCCTGGGCGGGCGCCTGCACCGAGCCCTGGGCGGAGACCGAGGTCAGGGCGGCGCGGCTGATCGACAGCCGGCCCGGCGCGATCGCGTGCAGTTCGCCGCCCGTGATGCGCACCTTGCCGCCCTGGGATTCGAAAGGGATCTGACCGCTGACCCGGGCGGCGAGGCTGACCCGGTCGCCGAACGGCGAGGCCTTGATGAGGTCGCGCAGCTGGACCCCTTCGGCCTCGAGCACGCCCTTGATCGGCTGGCCGGCCTCGAACGGGATATCCAGCCGCGCGATCCGCAACCGACCACCGCCGGCCGCCGCGGAACCGCCGGTGACCACCAGGGCCTTCTCCTGCAGCGCGGCGGACGCGGTGAGGTCGGTGAGCGGCAGGGCCGCGGCGAGGGCCTGGACGCGCAGATTCTGGCCCGGCGGGGCGATCAGCGGGCTGAGGCTGGTGAACCGCACATCGCCGGAAAGGCCGGTCACCGCCCCCATTGGGCTCTTGAAATCGAGGCGCGCGACATGCAGCTCGCCGCCGCTGCTCGGCCCCGCCGGCGTCCAGCGGAAGGCGCCGGTGAAGCTGGCCGCGCCCTCCACGCCCGTCCCCAGCGGCTTGGCGATGGGCGACAGGTCGGCCGGCTGCAGGCCGCCGGCCGCGAAGCTCAGCGGGCCGGTGGCGATCTCCACCCCGCCGACGCCGCTCAAGCCTTCGTGGCGCAGGGTGGCGTGGGCGACCTGCGCGCCGCCGGGCAGGCGGATATCGAGCCCGCCGGTCCAGAGGTCGCGCGCCAGCCCCACGCGTCCGGACAGGATCATCGGGTGGAACCGCTCCGCCGGGGCGGCGTCGCGCACCCGGCCGCTGGCGATCTGCAGGTCGGCCGACAGCTTGCCTCCGGCGTCGGCGAGCCGGACCTGGCCGCTCCCCTCGGCGAGGCTCGCCTGCAGGAAGGGGATGGACGCGGCGGCGTTCTCGGCCCGGCCCGCCAGGCTCCAGCCGCCCCTGGCGATGCGCAGCAGCGGCCCGCCGGTGGGGCAGAT
This sequence comes from Phenylobacterium sp., assembly GCA_028290945.1. Classification (GTDB taxonomy): domain Bacteria; phylum Pseudomonadota; class Alphaproteobacteria; order Caulobacterales; family Caulobacteraceae; genus Phenylobacterium. Next base: position 5,181 of record JAQGIV010000061.1, read on the forward strand.
GCGGGTGGTGACGTGCTCGGCGCTGTTGGTTCCGAGATTCAGGCGCGCAGCGGTCACCGAAGCGCAGCGATCGGCGGTGAAGCTCGTCGTTCCGGCGGCGATCCGCAGTGTCCCCGCCGCGTCGATGACGGCCTTCTGCAAAGGCCCGAGGGAGAGCGCCGCCTTGATCGAGGCGTCCGCCGTGGCGCCGCCGGCGGCCACGGCGAAGCGCCGGACGTCGGCCTCGACGGCGGGCAGGCCGCCGCCCGCCGAGCTCAGCCGGTAGCCGCCGCCGCGTGGCGTGAGCCGCACCTCGCCGCCGGTCGCCGGCAGCAGCCGCACCGGGCCGGCGAGCCGGCTCCGCAAGGCCCGGCCGTCGCCGTCGACCTCCAGGCCCTGGGCGGAGATGCGGAAGCCGCGCAGGGCGCGCTTCACGGCGACGATCTCAGCTGAGTCCCCCTTGGCCGGCGCGCCCAGGCCGGTCCAGGCCCCGCGGCCCTCGGCGCTGCCGGCCAGGTGCAGCATCGCCTGCCGGCCCACCGCGAACGTCCCGGCGAGATCGCCTGCGGCGGACGCCAGCCGCAGATCGGAGGTCGCGGCGCTGCGCAGCGTCCCGGCCAGGCTCAGCCGTCCGGCCAGGCGGTCGCCGCCGGCGCGGCTCCAGCGCAGATCGGACCCCCGGCCGGTGATCAGCAACGGGCCCGTCGTCACGCCGCCCGCCCGGGCCGAGGCGGCGCGCAGTTCGGCGGTGGCCTCGCCGGTGGCGGGCGCCGGCCGCGTCAGGTCGGGATAGGTCCCCCGCACATCCAGGCTGAGCGCGCCGTCGCGAAGCTGGCCCGGGCCGCCGCCCAGGCTGGTCAACGGCGCCAGCAGCTGCAGGCTGAGGCGGTCACCGGCGGCGCGGGCCCGCACCCTCCCCGCGCCGAGATCGGCCGCGAAGCCTTGGCCGTTCAGCCGCATCGGCGCGGACGTCGCGTCGAGCCGGACCAGCTTGCCGTTGTCGATCAGGGCGTCGGCCGTGGCGTTGACGGCGCCATAGTCGGTGGCGAGCCGCAGATGACCGTGGGCGATCTCCACCCGCGGGCTGGGCGCGCCGGGCCGCGGGGGCCGTTTGCGGAATTCGTCGATCAACGGATCGAGGGCGCCGGCGCTGAACCGGCCGCCCTGCCAGCGGGCCTGCAGCACCGGATCGACCAGGCGGATCGAGGTCACCTCGACGCCGCGGCCGCTCAAGAGGCCGATGAGCGAATAGGAGACCTCGGCGCGCGGCGCCACCAGGTCCGGCGACTGCGCCGGGCCGATGCGGATGCGGCCCACCAGGTGGCCCGGCCCCAGCTCCTGGAACTGGCTCTCCGAGACGATGGTGCGGGACTTCAGCCAGTTGGTGACCGCCTCGCGGGCGATCTGCCGCCGGGCGGCGTAGAGCGCGGCCAGCAGGACGAGCACGCCCAGCGCCATCGCCAGGGCGACGACGGCGGCGAGGCGCCAGAGGCCCCGCGCGGACCGATCAGCGGCTGGTTCGGTCACGGCGCCCTGCTTCGACCAACGTCCCCTCATCTATGGGAATGTCGCCGAAACCGTGGCCGTTCCGACCGGCTAGCCCGCAGCCCCCACCGCCGGCAGGCTGGCCAGGGCCACGCCGCCGTCCACCGGGATGGTGACGCCGACCACATAGTCGCCGGCCCGGCTGGCCAGGTAGATGGCGACCGCGGCCATGTCGTCGTCGCGGCCGATGCGGCCCTGCGGAATGGCCTTGGCCACCACGTCGCTGTGGTCGCGGGCCGCCCGGTTCATGCTGGAGGCGAAGGCCCCCGGCGCGATGGCGGTGACCAGGATGTTTTCCTTCACCAGCGTCGCGGCCATCCGCCGGGTCAGGTAGATCAGCGCCGACTTGGAGGCGTGGTAGGAATAGGTCTCCAGCGGATTGAGGTAGATGCCGTCGATCGATGCGACGTTGATCACCTTGGCCGGATGGTCTGCGCTGGCGGCCTTCTTCAGGGCCGGGTGCAGCGCCTGGGTCAGGAAGAAGGGCGACTTGACGTTGAGGTCCATCACCTTGTCCCAGCCGCTCTCGGGGAACTCGTCGAACGGCGCGCTCCAGGCGGCGCCGGCATTGTTGACCAGGATGTCGAGCTTGTCCTCGAGCTCGCCGTAGCGGGCCGCGAGTTGCTGGCAGCCCTCCACCGTCGAGACGTCCTGCGGCAGGGAGATGCAGCGTTCGCCCAGCTCCGCGGCGGTGGCGTCGCAGTCGCCGGCCTTGCGCGAGGAGATGTAGACCTTGTCGGCGCCCGCCTCGATGAAGCCCCGGGCGATCATCTTGCCGATGCCGCGCGAGCCGCCGGTGACCAGCGCCGTGCGCCCCTTGAGCGAGAACAGATCGAGCGACATGGACGCCCCCTTTTTTGGTTCGCGGCCGCCGGGTTTGGTGGCCGCACAATTGACTTGGCCCCTCCGGACGGGACCTATAACAAACGTTTGAATTCCACGACCGCCACCCTCAACGAGCGGTCGCTTCCCGTCAATTCGAGGATGCCCGCATGACCGAGATCAATTCGGTGACCACGCTCACCCAGGACGGCGACGTGGCCGTCGTGACACTGAATTCGCCGCCGGTGAACGCGCTCTCGGCCAATGTGCGGGACGGCCTCTTCGAGGGCTTCAAACAGGCCATCGCCTCGGACGCCAAGGCCATCGTGCTGATCTGCGACGGCCGCACCTTCATCGCCGGCGCGGACATCACCGAGTTCGGCGGCGCCATGAAGGGCGCGAGCCTGCCCGACGTGCAGGCGCAGATGGAAAACTCGCCCAAGCCGGTGATCGCCGCGATCCACGGCACGGCCCTGGGCGGCGGGCTGGAAGTGGCGCTCTGCGCCCACTACCGCGTGGCCGTGCCGTCCGCCCGCCTCGGCCTGCCGGAAGTGAACCTCGGCCTGTTGCCGGGCGCGGGCGGCACCCAGCGGCTGCCGCGCATCGCCGGCGTCGAGAAGGCGCTGGAGATGATGACCTCCGGCCGCCATGCGCCGGCCAAGGAGGCGCTGGCCATGGGGCTGGTCGACGAGATCGTGCCCGAGGGCCAGCTGAAGGAGGCCGCCATCGCCTTCGCCCGCAAGATCGCCGCGGACGGCAAGCCGCTGGTCAAGGTCCGCGACAACAACACCAAGCTCGAGGCGGCCAAGGGCCACCCGGAGATCTTCGCCGATTTCCGCAAGGCCAATGCGCGCAAGTTCCGCGGCTTCCTGGCGCCGGAGTACAACATCCGCTGCGTCGAGGCGGCGGTGAATTCGGCCTCCTTCGACGAGGGCCTGGCGGTCGAGCGCAAGCTGTTCATGGAGCTGATGATGGGTCCGCAGTCGGCGGCCCAGCGCTACTATTTCTTCGCCGAGCGGCAGGCCAACAAGATCCCCGACGTGCCGGACGACACGCCCACCCGGCCGATCGCCAAGGTCGGCATCCTGGGCGCCGGCACCATGGGCGGCGGCATCGCCATGAACTTCGCCAACGCCGGCATCCCGGTGGTGATCGTCGAGCTGAAGCAGGACGCGCTGGACCGCGGCCTGAAGGTGATCCGCGGCAACTACGAGCGCTCGCGTGGCGCCGTCGCGGAGCAGACCGAGACGCGCATGGGCCTGCTGACCGGCTCGCTGGACATGGACGCCTTCGCCGACTGCGACCTGGTCATCGAGGCGGTGTTCGAGCGGATGGACATCAAGAAGGACGTGTTCACCAACCTCGACCGCATCTGCAAGCCGGGCGCGATCCTGGCCACCAACACCTCGGCCCTGAACATCGACGAGATCGCCTCGGCGACCAAGCGGCCGCAGGACGTCATCGGCCTGCATTTCTTCTCGCCGGCCAACGTCATGAAGCTGCTTGAGATCGTCCGCGCCGACCACACGGCCAAGGACGTCATCGCCACCTCGATGAAGCTCGCCAAGCAGATCGGCAAGGTCGCCGTGCTGGTGGGCGTCACCCCCGGCTTCGTCGGCAACCGCATCCTGGCCCAGCGCCAGCGCGAGGCGCAGAAGCTGGTGCTGGAAGGCGCCATGCCCTGGGACGTGGACCGCGTGCTCTACGACTTCGGCTTCCCCATGGGCCCCTTCGCCATGAGCGACCTGGCCGGCCTCGACATCGGCTGGGTGAAGGAGAAGTCCAACGGCGCCACCATCCGCGACGTGCTCTGCGAGTTGGATCGCCGGGGCCAGAAGACCGGCGCGGGCTACTACGACTACGACGAGAACCGCAACGCCAAGCCGAGCCCCGTCACCGAGCAGATCATCAACGACTTCATCGCCAAGTCCGGCCGCAACCCGCGCAAGATCTCCGATGAGGAGATCCTCGAGCGCTGCATCTATCCGATGATCAACGAGGGCGCGAAGATCCTCGAAGAGGGCAAGGCGATCCGCGCCTCCGACATCGACGTGGTCTGGGTCAACGGCTACGGCTGGCCGGTCTATCGCGGCGGTCCGATGTTCTACGGAGACCGGCTGGGCGCGGGCAAGGTGCTGGCCAAGATGGCCGAATTCCAAGGCGCGATGGGCGACGACTTCAAGCCCTCGGCCCTGCTGGAAAGCCTGGTCGCCGACGGCAAGAAGTTCTCCGACTTCAAGCGCTGATCTACCTCCCCCATCGCGGTAGCGATGGCGGGAGGGGGACCGCGCCCCGCAGAGGGCGCGGTGGAGGGGGCAAGCCCCATCCGCCGAGCCCGCCAAACCACCGAGCCTCAGAGCTTGAGGCTCGCCCCCTCCACCATCGGCTCTTCGGCCGATGGTCCCCCTCCCGCCGCTCCGCGGGGGAGGTAGATGCGAAGAGAAGGACCTCCCCCCATGCGTGAAGCAGTCATCGTCGCCGCCAAGCGGACGCCCATCGGCAAGGCCTACCGCGGCGCCTTCAACAACACCTACGGCGCGACGCTGGCCGCCGAATCCATCCGCGCGGCGGTCGAGCAGGCCGGCGTCGATCCCGGCGAGATCGATGACGTGGCCTTCGGCTGCGCCCTGGAGCAGGGCACCACCGGCAACAACATCGCCCGCCAGGCGGCGCTGCGCGCGGGCCTGCCCAACACCGTCGCCGGCATGACCATGGACCGGCAGTGCTCGTCGGGCCTGATGGGCATCGCCACGGCCGCCAAGTACATCATCAACGACGGCGCCCCGATCGCCATCGGCGGCGGCGTGGAGAGCATCTCCCTGGTCCAGAACGACAAGGTGAACCGCTACATGGCCTCCGATCCGTGGCTGCGCGAGCATGTGCCCGAGCTCGCCACCTCGATGATCGAGACCGCCGAGATCGTCGCCGAGCGCTACGGCATCTCCCGCGAGGCGCAGGACGACTATGCCCTGCAGTCGCAGCAGCGCACGGCCCAGGCCCAGGCCGACGGCCGCTTCAAGGACGAGGTGATCTCGGTCACCACGGTGATGAAGGTGCTGGTCAACAAGGAGACCGGCGAGACGGCCGACAAGGAGATCACCATCTCCGCCGACGAGGGCAACCGGCCGCAGACCACCCTGGAAGACCTCAAGAAGCTGAATCCGGTGTTCAAGGGCGGCCGCTATGTGCCGGAAGGCAAGTTCGTCACCGCCGGCAACGCCTCGCAGCTGTCGGACGGCTCGGCCGCCGTGGTGCTGATGGAGCGCAAGGAAGCCGAGAAGCGCGGCCTGAAGGCGCTGGGGGCCTACCGCGGCATGGCGGTCGCCGGCTGCGGTCCGGAGGAGATGGGCATCGGCCCGGTGTTCGCGATCCCGAAGCTGCTGGAGCGCAACGGCCTGACCATCGACGACATCGACATCTGGGAGCTGAACGAGGCCTTCGCCAGCCAGGTGCTCTACTGCCGCGACAAGCTCGGCATCCCCAATGAGAAGCTCAACGTCTCCGGCGGCTCGATCTCCATCGGCCACCCGTATGGGATGACCGGCGCCCGCTGCACCGCCCACCTGATGTACGAGGGCAAGCGCCGCGGTGCCAAGTACGGCGTCGTCACCATGTGCGTCGGCGGCGGCATGGGGGCGGCCGGCCTGTTCGAGATTTTCTGAGTAATTCCTCCCCTTCGGGGGAGGTGGTCCAAAGGACCGGAGGGGGTTTCCGCCGCGGAGTCGCAGCTGCGATTTCTGAGCGGAAGCCCCCTCAGTCGCTTCGCGACAGCTCCCCCGGAGGGGAGCAACTTTATGCGAAGTCGCGCGTCAGCTCGGCCCGCGTGGCCGGGGAAATCCCTGCCAGGTGGCTGTAGTGCTCGTGGTCGCAGCCGACCAGGATGGTGGTCGCCGGATCGCGGAAGCGGGCGACGTGCTCGGCCTTCAGCGGGAAGCGCAGGAAGTGCACCGAGGAGGTCTTGCCGTCCTCCCGCGTGCGCTCGATGTCGCCCTCGGGCTCGCCATGGACCTTGTCGTCGCCGATAGCCACGAAGAACCGATCCTCGACGCCGCCGAGCTTGGCCAGCGTCGCGGCGCGCCGCACCGGCTCGTCGATCTCGAACAGCACGGTCGCCACCAGTTCCGAGCCCTTGGGGATCAGCGGGTTGTAGGCGGCCAGTTCGTCGGCCACCTGCGCCGCGCCGCCCTTCTCGATCAGCAGCATCTCCTGGATCTGGAACAGCATGGTCTCGAAGCACTCGAAATGCACCGTGCAGACGGGTCCCAGCTCGATGCGGCGCAGGCGCTTCAGCGGCATCAGGGCGGCGCGGCGCTCGCGGCGCACCTGGGCGAACTCGGCGTCGGGCAGCAGGTCCTGGCGGGTCACTTCGCGTTGGTCGGCGGGCATCACATCAATCCATAGGCTTGGGCGAGGATCTCGATCGGGTGGGCCTGGCGCGGCGCCGCCTTGCCGTCCGGCGAGGTTTCGGCGCTTAGCAGCTGGCCCAGGTGCTTGCAGGCCAAGGGGCAGTCCGAGCACAGGGTCTCGGAGCCCTTGGCGGCGACCTGGCGGGCCGTCGGGCGGCCGACCTTCACGGCCACGGGGAAGGTCTCCTTCATCACCCCGAAGGTGCCGCCGTGGCCGGAGCAGCGCTCCACCAGCTCGACCACCGTGTCGGGGATCAGCCGCAGCATCTCGGCGGACTTGGCGCCCATGTTCTGGGCCCGCGCGTGGCAGGCGTGGTGCAGGGTGACGCCGCCGGGGACCGGCTGCAGGCCGGGCAGGATGCCGATCGTGCGGTTCAGCTCGACGACATATTCGCTGACGTCGCGGGTGGCCCGCGACAGGGCCAGCACCGCGGTGTTCTCCGGCAGCATCAGCGGCCATTCGAACTTCAGCATCAGGCCGCAACTGGCGGTCAGCGCCACGACCTCATAGCCCTGCTCGAGGTAGGGGGCGAAGGCCTTCGCCACCCGCTCGGCGCGGCCGGCCACGTCGCCCAGGTTGCCGGCCTCCAGCTCCGGCATGCCGCAGCATTCCGGATAGACCAGCTCCACCTCGCAGCCCTGGTGGGCCAACACCTTGGCCGCGGCCACCGCCGTGTCGGGAGCGTTGTAGTCGACGTAGCAGGTGGCGTAGAGCGCGACCTTCCGTTGGCCGAAGGCCGGGCCCGCCGGATTGGGCCGCATGGGGTCGCGCTTCAGCCGGTCCTCGGCGGTCTTCGAGTGATAGCGCGGCAGCTCCGCCTCGGCGTCGATCTTGGCGATGGCCTGCAGCAGCTTGCGCAGCGGCGTGTTGCTGCGCGCCGTGGCCCAGTTGGCGACCGGCGCCACGGGCTTGGCCAGCCTGCCGTTGCGGTCGGTCTTGCCCAGCTGTTCGCGCACGAACTGCCGATCCCCGGCCCGGCGCTTAGCGGCGCGGTAGCGCAGGATCAGGTGCGGGATGTCGATGTCGAAGGGGTGCGGCGGCACATAGGGGCACTTGGTCAGGAAGCACATGTCGCAGAGCGTGCAGGCTTCGTCGACGTGGTCGTGGTCCTTGGTCCCGATGCCGTCCACCTCGCCGGTGGCGCTCTCGTCGATGGCGTCGAACAGCCGGGGGAAGCTGTCGCACAGATTGAAGCAGCGCCGGCAGGTGTGACAGACGTCGAACTGCCGCTGCAGCTCAGCGTGGACCTTGGCGAGGTCGTAGTAGTCGTCGTCACGCCATTCGATCGGGCGGCGGAACGGCGCATCGAGGCTGCCCTCGCGGGGAGGGCCTTTCGGGCTGTCGCTCACGATCACCTGCTAAAAATTCCGTGTCATCCCGGAAGCCGCGCAGCGGCTGTCCGGGACCCATGAGCACCGGATGGCAAGGAAAGGCCCTCGGCGCCGCCGCGTTCTTTCTGAACCTTCGACGTTCATGGGTCCCGGTCTTCGCCTGCGGCGAAACCGGGATGACAGTTGAGGATCAGTCCAGCGTGTCGAGCGCGCGCTGGAAACGGCCGGCGTGGGACTTCTCGGCCTTGGCCAGGGTCTCGAACCAGTCGGCGATCTCGTCGAAGCCTTCGTCGCGGGCGGTGCGCGCCATGCCCGGGTACATGTCGGTGTATTCGTGGGTCTCGCCGGCGATGGCCGCCTTGAGGTTCAGCGAGGTGCCGCCGATCGGCAGGCCGGTGGCCGGATCGCCGACGGCTTCCATGAATTCGAGATGTCCGTGGGCGTGGCCGGTCTCGCCTTCCGCCGTCGAGCGGAACACCGCGGCCACGTCGTTGTAGCCTTCCACGTCGGCCTTCTGGGCGAAGTAGAGGTAGCGCCGGTTCGCCTGGCTTTCGCCCGCGAAGGCGGCCTTGAGGTTGTCGAGGGTCTTGCTGCTCGCGAGGCTCATCGTCGGGGCTCCTTGGGTTGGCCGGGCCGCACTATGGTCGCATGCGTCAATAGAGCCCAATCGCTTCTTTCGATACATTGCATAGAGACGATCTATGGGAACCGCGGCCCGCGTCCCCGCGCTTCCTTGATGGACAGAGGAGGCCTGACCATGGGCGACAAGAGCCAGATCCAGGGCGAGGGCAACTACGACGCCGGCCGCAAGTTCGACGCCGAGGAACGCGCCTTCGTGGAGAAGGGCGGCTACGAGAAGAAGGCCCGCGAGGCCGCCGAAGCCCTCGACGGTCCGGAAGGCGAAGAGCTGGAGAAGGCCCGCAAGGAGACCGGCGCGCGCGGCGGCGAGGCCGACGGCTAGGCGTCGCCACACATCCGCGTGTCAGCCGTCGAGTTCGGCGAAGGTCTTCCCCTTGGTTTCCTTGGCCAGCAGCGTGGCCACGAAGCTGATCGCGCAGGCCGCCAGCACATAGATGGCGATCGGCACGGTCGAGCCGGTGGCGCGCCACAGGCCTATGGAGATGATCGGGGCCAGTGAGCCGCCGACGATGGCCGGCAGCTGGTAGCTCAGCGAGGCGCCGGAGTAGCGCACCCGCGTGGGGAACAGCTCGGCGATGAACGCCCCCTGCGGCCCGTTCATGGCGCTGTGGATGGCGACGCCCGCGACGATGGCGAGCGCGATGACGGCGGGATTGCCGGTGCGCACCAGCGGGAAGAAGGCGAACAGCCAAAGCCCCACGCCCAGCGCTCCGAAGCCGTAGACCGGCCGCCGTCCGACCTTGTCCGACAGCCACGACCACAGCGGCATGGAGATCGCGCCGGCCAGCCCGCCGGCCATCACCGCGTTCAGCGCCACGGTGCGCGGCAGCTTCAGCACCTCGGTGACGTAGGTGATCGTGAAGGCGGTCATCACGTAATAGGAGATGTTCTCCCCGATCTTCAGGGCCGCGCCCAAGGCCACCTTGCCGCCCTTGGTGCGCAGCGCCTCGATCACCGGCGCGCGGTGGACCCCGTCGGCGGCGCCGGCGGCCGCCTCGAACACCGGACTCTCGGCCACCTGGAAGCGCACCCAAAGGCCCACCCCGATCAGCACGGCGGAGAACAGGAACGGGACCCGCCAACCCCAGGCCAGGAACGCCTCGTTGGTCTGGGTCGCGGCCAGCACCGCCAGGATTCCGGTGGCCAGCAGGTTGCCGGTCGCGCCGCCGGCCTGCACCACGCCGCACCATAGGCCGCGGCGGCGCGGCTCGGCGTATTCCGCCGCCATGAGGATCGCGCCCGCCCATTCGCCGCCCAAGCCGAAGCCCTGCAACAGGCGCAGGGCGACGAGCATCAGCGGCGCGGCCACGCCCACCTCGCGATAGGTCGGCAACAGGCCGATGCAGAAGCTGGCGCCGCCCATCAGCAGCAGGCTCATGATCAGCAGGGTCTTGCGCCCGATCCGGTCGCCAAGGTGGCCGAACACCACCGCGCCCAGCGGCCGGGCGAGGAAGCCCAGCGCATAGGTCGAGAAGGCCAGCATGGCCCCGGTCAGCCCCTTGCTGTCGGGGAAGAACACCTTGCCGAACACCAGCGCCGCGGCGGTCGCGTAGAGCAGGAAGTCGTACCACTCGATGGTGGTGCCGATGGCGGCGCCGAACACCGCCCTGCGGCGGTCGCCGACCGTGGCCAACCGCAGCGGCCCGGCGGCGGGCGTCAGGACGGCGCTGGTCACGGGGTCTCCGCGTCGATCTCGGCCCAGCTCTTGCCCTTGGTCTCGCGGGCCATCAGGGCGGCGATGACGCTGACCGCGCAGGCGAGCGCGACATAGATCGAGATCGGCAGCGAGGAGTGGGTCTGTTTCCACAGCGCCACCGCGATGATCGGCGCCAGGGACCCCGCCAGCACCGAGGTCGCCTGGTAGGCGAACGAGGCGCCGGAATAGCGGAAGCGGGTCGGGAACAGCTCGGCGATGAACGCCGCCTGCGGCCCGTACATCGCCCCGTGGCAGACCAGGCCGCCGATCACCGCCAGCAGCACCAGCGGCGTGATCCCGGTGTCCAGCAGCCTGAAGAAGGCGAAGGACCAGACCGCCATGCCCGCGGCCCCCAGCGCATAGATCGGGCGGCGGCCGATCCTGTCGGAGAGCCAGGAGAAGACCGGCATCAGGACCACCTCGACGGCCGCGCCGGCCAGCAGCGCGTTCAGCGCCAGGCCGCGGCTCAGGCGGGGCCCTTCGGTGATGTAGGTGAGCGAGAAGGCGGTGATCACATAGAAGCAGATGTTTTCGCCCAGCCTTAGCCCCGCGCCGATGGCGATGCCGCCGGGCCGCCGCGCCAGGGCCTCGAAGAGTGGCGCCTTGGGGATGGCGTCTTCGCGGGTCTCCAGCGCCTGGAAGACCGGCGTCTCCTCCAACGACACCCGCACCCACCAGCCGATCGCCACCAGCACCACCGACAGCAGGAACGGCACGCGCCAGCCCCAGGCCAGGAAGTCGTGCTCGGTCTGCACCGCGGCCATGATCGCCAACACGCCGGCCGCGATCAGGTTGCCGGCCGGGACGCCCACTTGCGGCCAGCCGGCCCACCAGCCGCGCCGCCTGGCGTCGCCATATTCGGCGGCCATCAGCACCGCCCCGCCCCATTCGCCGCCCACCGCGAAGCCCTGGACCAGGCGCAGCAGGGTGAGCGCGATCGGGGCGGCCATGCCAATCGCCCCGTATGTGGGCAACAAGCCGATGGCGAAGGTCGAGGCGCCCATCAGCACGAGGCTGAGCATCAGCAGGCGCTTGCGGCCGATGCGGTCGCCGAAATGACCGAACACGATGCCGCCCAGGGGCCGCGCCGCGAAGCCCAGGGCATAGGTGGCGAAGGCCAGCATGGTCCCGGTCAGCGGGTCGGATTTCGGGAAGAACAGCTTGTTGAACACCAGCGCCGCGGCGGTGCCGTAGAGGAAGAAATCGTACCACTCGATGGTGGTGCCGATCAGGCTGCCGAGGATCACCTTGCGCAGGGTGGCCGGCGAGGCGGCGGGCGGCGCGGCGGCCGCGGCGGCTGAACTCAAGGTCTTCCCTCCCGACAGCCTCATGCGGGCCTTGGCCTCAGCATGCCCGCGTTCCTCCGACCGGCACAAGCCGGGGCTCGCGCCCTCGCGCGAAGTTTGCCAAGGTCCGGCCAAAGTCGGGGAGAGCGTTCGGATGCGGTTGTGGAGTTCCTTGGGCGTCGCGCTGGTCGCGGCGCTGGTGCTCGGCGCGTGCGGCAAGACCGTGGACGGCGCTCGCATCGCCAAGGCCGAGGCCGGCGACTGGCTGACCTATGGCCGCTCCTACGACGAGCAGCGCTTCTCGCCGCTGACCCAGGTCAACAAGGCCACCGTCGGCAAGCTGGGCGTCAGCTGGTGGGCGAGCTTCGACACCGACCGCGGCCAGGAGGCGACGCCGCTGGTCGCCGACGGGGTGCTCTACACCACCACCGCCTGGTCCAAGGTGTTCGCCTTTGAGGCCAAGACCGGCAAGCCGCTGTGGAGTTACGACCCCAAGGTCCCCGGCGAGAAGGGCTTCAACGCCTGCTGCGACGTGGTCAACCGCGGCGTCGCCCTGTGGAAGGGCCGCGCCTATGTGGGGACCATCGACGGCCGGCTGATCGCCCTCGACGCCAAAACCGGCAAGCCCGTCTGGTCGGTGCAGACCACCGATCCGAACCTGCCCTACACCATCACCGGCGCGCCCCGGGCGGCCAAGGGCATGATCCTGATCGGCAACGGCGGGGCGGAGTATCCGGTGCGCGGCTACCTGTCGGCCTACGACGCCGACAGCGGCGCCCTGAAGTGGCGCTTCCACATGACGCCCAACCCGACCGGCGCCGCCGACGGCGCCGCCTCCGACCCGATCATGAAGTCGCTGGCGGGCGGCACCTGGAGCGACGGGGCCTGGAAGAAGATGGGCGGCGGGGCGACGCCCTGGGACGCCATCACCTACGATCCCAAGACCGACCTGATCTACACCGGCACGGGCAACGCGGGGCCCTGGAGCGACTCGATCCGCACCGGCGGCAAGGGCGACAACCTGTTCGCCGCCTCCATCGTCGCCCTGCACGCCGACACCGGCGCCTACGCCTGGCATTACCAGACCACGCCGCGCGACGCCTGGGACTACGACGCCGTGCAGCACCTTATGGTCGCCGACCTGACCATCGCCGGCCAGCCGCGCCACGTGGTCATGCAGGCCAACAAGAACGGCTTCTTCTATGTGCTCGACGCGGCCAGCGGGAAGCTGGTCTCGGCCGAGAAGGTCGTGCCCGTCGACTGGGCCGAGAAGGTCGACCCGGCCACCGGCCGGCCGGTGGAGGCGGCGGGCTCGCGCTACGGCGGCGAGACGATCAGCACCCAGCGTTCCGGCGCGCTGGGCGGCCACAATTGGCAGCCCATGGCCTTCAGCCCGCAGCAGGGACTGGTCTACATCCCGGCCCAGCTGAGCCGCGGGGCCTTCGCCGATCCCAAGGCCTTCAACTTCATTCCCGGCGCCTGGAACACCGGCATGCGCCGCGGCCAGATGGGCCCATCCGCCGAGAAAGCCGCGGGCGCCGCCCCGCCGGCCGAGGCGATGAAGCGGCTGCGCGAGCCGGCGATCGGCGAGCTGGTGGCCTGGGACCCGGTGGCGGCCAAGCCGCGCTGGACGGTGACCTATCCGCAGTCCTGGACCAGCGGCGTGCTGGCGACGGCGGGCGGCCTGGTCTTCCACGCCGCCGACCACGCGTTCACCGCCTATGACGCGGCCAGCGGTAAGCCGCTCTGGACCTATGACACCGGCGCGCGGGCCATCGCCCCGGCCATGACCTACCAGATCGACGGGCAGCAGTACGTGGCCCTGATGGTCGGCTACGGCGGAGCCGGCGGCATGGGCGGCGACCAGCCGCGGCGCAAAGGCCGGCTGCTGGTGTTCAGGATCGGCGGGGCCGTAAGCCCGCCGGCCTATCCCACGCCCGTGGTCGCCCCGCCGCTGGACCTCACCGCCGCCGAGCCCTCGACGGGCGACGCCGACCACGGCGGGACGGAGTTCGGCCAGCTCTGCGGGACCTGCCACGGCGGCGGCGCCTTCCTGCCGAACCTGCCGCGCTCGCCGGCCATCCTCAGCCGGGCGGGCTTCAAGGCCATCGTCCACGACGGCGCCCTGAAGGACCGCGGCATGGCGCCCTTCGCCCGGTTCCTGTCGGAGCAGGACGTGGAAGACCTCCGCGCCTTCCTGCTCTGGCGGGCCAGGACCGACAACACCGCCCACATGGTGGCGACCGGCCACGCGCAGTAGGGGCTCAGCCGCGGAAGTTGCGGAAGGTGATCGAGTAGCGGAGCTCCGTCACCGGCGGGATGGAATGCTCCCATTCGGTGCGCGACGGCCCCGACAGCAGATAGGCCGAGCGCGGCTCCAGGGTCAGCGACATCCGCTCGAACCCCGTGGCCGTGCGCTTGCGCAGCCGGAAGCTGCAGGGCGCCAGCAGCGACACCCCCACCACCTCGGCGAACACCGGCCGGTCGCGGTGCCAGCCGATCGGCGCGCCGGGCTCATACTTGTTGATCAGCACCTGCTGCAGATCTTCGGGCTTGTGGCCGGCCAGGCCCGCCGCCCGTTCGCGCAGCGGCAGGAGCTCCGGCGGAATGTCGTCGGCCTTGAGCAGATGGCTGCGGCTGAAATCGTACTGCCAGCCGAACGACACCACCTGCCGGCGGCCCTCGAACCCCTGGAACAGGAACGGCTTGAACGGCAGGGTCGCCAGCCAGTCCGCCAGCCCGCGCTGCTCGTCGGCGCTGACGAACGCCGGCCGATAGGCCATGCCGGGCGGCAGGGCCGGCGGGGCGTCGAACAGGGTCGGCTGGTGGGCGGCGGCTCTGGCCATGCGCCCATCCTAACGCGGCCGGGCCTTGCCACGATGCGGCCTTTGCAGCGTTGAATGTCCTGGAGATCGCCAGGGACGCCGCATGCAGCTCGAGTGCTTCACCACCATCCCCGACCCGCCGAAGCTGGTCCCCGGCCAGCCGGAGCGGCGCTGGATGGACGCCTTCGCCGGCCGCGCTCCCTACCGCTGCCTGCCGCTGACCATGGCCAACACCACCGGCTGGGAGATCCGCTGCCCGTTCGGCTTCACCGCCGAGTGGAACGGCGGGTCGGCGGTCGAGGCCATCCGCATCATCCCCGACCCGGACTCCGGCGTGAAGGATCCGTCCGGGTTCGTGATGAGCCACTTCGCCTATGGCACGCTGACCTTCCACACCGGCTACCTGTTCCGCACCGAGCCCGGCTGGGCGGTGCTGGCGTCGGGCGCGCCCAACTACATCAAGCACGGCATCCAGCCGCTGATCGGCCTGGTGGAGACCGACTGGCTGCCGTTCCCCTTCACCATGAACTGGCTGTTCACGGCGCCGGGCCGGGTGCGCTTCGAGAAGGACGAGCCGTTCTGCTTCATCAATGTCGTGGAGCACAACAAGCTGGAGCGCTTCGAGCCGGTGCTGAAGAGCCTCGACGCCGATCCCGAGCTGAAGAGCCAGTACGAGGTCTGGTCCTCGTCGCGCAACGAGTTCAACCAGCAGCTCAAGGCCGGCGACCCGGAGGCGTTGAAGCGTTCCTGGCAGAAGTTCTATTTCCGCGGCGAGCGGGTTGAGGGCGGCAAGGTCGAAAGCCACGTCAACAAGCGCCGGCTGAAGACGCCGGAACGGGAGAGCTAGCTCATAAATACTGCCGTCATGGCCGGGCTTGTCCCGGCCACCCAGAAGCGCCGACCTCTCGGGATGTGCCTGGGCGGACGGCGTCTATGGGTCCCCGGCACAAGGCCGGGGATGACGAATTATATTTGAGGCGGAGATCACCCCAGCCTCGACACCGCCTCCACCACCGCGGCGGTCTTCTCGACGATGACCATGTGGCCGGCCTCGGGGATGGAGACCAGCTCGGCGCCCTGGATGCCCTTCTTGAAGGCGTGGGCGTAGACCGGCGGGATCAGCCGGTCGCTGTCGCCCCAGACCAGCACCGTCCTGGCCTTGATCCGGTAGAGCCGATCACGCAGCCCGCGCTCCGGGATCGGAAACAATATGCGCCCGGCCATGCCGAGCTGACGGGCGTTGGTGACCAGGTAGGCCTGCAGGAAGCCCGGGTCCTCAACGTTGCGCCCGGCGGTCAGCATCGCCGCCCCGGCCTCGGCGTCATGGAACAGCAGCGCCGGCATCTCATAGGGCAGGGTCGAGAACAGGTCGGCGATCGGATGGTCGTCGTCCCACAGGCCGCCCGGCGCGATCAGCGCCAGCCGCGTCACGTCGTTGGGCTGCACCGCGGCCATCTCGGCGGCGATCATGCCGCCCATGGAATGGCCGACGAGGATCGGATCCTTCAGCCCCAGGGCCTCGACCACGTCCCAGCTGTGCAGGGTGAAATCCAGCATGTCGCGGATCTCGGGCGCCTCCTCGCTGTCGCCGTAACCCGGCACCAGCGGCGCGTAGACGTGGTGGCTCTCGGCCAGGGCATTGAGGAACGGGTCCTCGGCGGTCACCCCGCCCGCGCCGTGCAGATAGACCAGCGCCGGGCCCGCGCCGCCCTCGAAGTAGCGGACCGGGACATGGCGGGTCTGGACGGTCTTGATGTCCACGCTCACGCCTCCACCGCATAGGTCTTGGCCAGCTGCTCGCGGGTCGGCGCCTCTTTCGGCAGCCGGCCGGCGGCGACGCGCTTGTCCAGCGGCTGGGTCCAGAACCGGTTGTCGTGGTCCCAGTCGGGGAACATGTTCTGCAGCTTCGGCATCACCTTCTCGGCGAACAGCTTGGTGGAATACATGCACTTGTCGGCCGGCATGTTCCCCACGTGCATCAGGCAGAAGATGTTGCCGACGTTGAGGCCCTTGATCAGCTCCTCCATCCGCTGGCGGACCGTCTCCGGCGACCCGGCGATCACATGGCCGCCCTCGGTCAGGTCCTTCCAGGTCAGCTCCGCATAGCCGCCGCGCGGCGGCGCATATTGGCTGAGCGCGCCGGTCTGGATCGTCTTGATCGTGCGGTAGCCCGGCGCATCGGCGAAGCCCGGATAGACGTGCAGGCAGCGGTTGTAGAAATAGCTGACGTGTTCGGAATAGAGCCGCTCGGCCTCCTCGTCGGTGTCGGCCACCAGGATCGTCTGGGCGAAGCCGGCGCGGTAGGGGCTCTTGTCGACCCCGCGCTCTTCCACCCGCTTCCAATAGCCGCTCATCAGCGCCTGGGCGCGCAGGTAGCCCGAGAAGCTGAGGTAGGAGTAGGAGTAGGTGTTGTCGATGCAGAAGTCGTAGGTCTCCACCGAGCCGCCGCCCGGGATGTGCACCGGCGGGTGCGGCTGCTGGATCGGCCTGGGCCAGATGTTGACGTGGCGCAGCTTGTTGTAGCGGCCGTTGAAGGCGAAGGGCTCGCGGGTGGTCCAGGCCTTGATGATCAGGTCGTGCGCTTCCTGGTACTTCTCGCGCGTCAGGCTGGGGATCTGGCCGTAGCAGTAGTTGGTGTCCATCGAGGTGCCGACCGGGAACCCGGCGACCAGCCGGCCGCCGGAGATGCAGTCCAGCATGGCGAATTCTTCGGCCACCCGCACCGGCGGGTTGTAGAGGGCGATGGAGTTGCCCAGCACCACGATGGCCGCGTCCTTGGTCCGGCGCGCCAGGGCGGAGGCGATGATGTTGGGGCTGGGCATGATGCCGTAGCCATTCTGGTGGTGCTCGTTCACCCCCACGCCATCGAACCCCAGGGTGTCGGCGTATTCGAGGAGGTCCATGTAGGTGTTGTAGACCTCGTGGCTCTTCACGGGGTCGAACAGCTTCTGGTCGATGTCCACCCAGACCGAGCGGTTCTTCTCCCGGAAATCGTCCGGCAGATAGGGCCATGGCATCAGGTTGAACCAGGTGAACTTCATGGCGGTTACGTCCTCCGAGCCACCT
>JAQGIV010000134.1 GCA_028290945.1 Phenylobacterium sp.
CGGCGCGGCGAGACGCCGGACGCGGCGGCGGCGCGGGCCGCCGAGGCCCTGGCCGGCGTCCCCGGCGTCTCCGAGGCCCGCGCGCTGGAGCCGCAGAAGGCCTACGACCTGATCCGCCCGTGGCTGGGCGACATCTCCGACCTGGAGGACCTGCCGGTGCCGCGGCTGGTCGCCGTGACCCTCGACCACAAGGCGCCGGCCACCGCGCCCAGGCTCGTGCAGGCGCTGAAGAGCCAGGACGTGGACGCCACGGTGGATGACCACAGCTTGTGGATCACTGACATCCGACGCTCCGCCAACCTGGCGCGCGGCCTGGGCGCGGGGGTCTTCCTGCTAATCGCCGGGGCGGCCGGCGCGGTGGTGGCGTTCGCGACCCAGGCGGGCCTTGCCGCGCGGCGCGACGTGGTCGAGGTGCTGCACCTGTCGGGCGCCGAGGACGGCTATATCGCGCGGCTCTTCCAGCTCCGCTTCGCCCGGCTGGCGGTGATCGGCGGGCTGATCGGCGCCGGCGTCGCCGCCGGGGTAGGCGCGGTGCTGCGGCTGGTCGGCGGGACCGGCGGCCTGACCCCCGCCCTGCCGATCGCCTGGAGCGACCTCGCGGTGGTGATCGCCTGCCCGCTGATCGCCGCCCTGGTGGCCGCGACCGCCGCACGGCTCACCGCCACGGCCCTGATCCGGGATATGGAATAGGCCATGCGGAGCGTCGCCGCCTTCCTGGTGCTGGTGCTGATCTGGACCGCCGGCCTGGTGGCCTTCGCCGGGCGCATCCAGCAGTCGACGCCCGCGCCCACCCCGCAGCGGGCCGACGGCATCGTGGTGCTGACCGGCCAGGGCGCCCGCGAGCGCATGGCGGCCGGCGTCGCCCTGCTCACCGACAACTATGGCCGCCGCGTGCTGGTCTCCGGCGTCAACCGCGACCTGACGCGCGAGGACATCCGCACCGCCACCACCGCGGTGAAGCGGCTCTACGACTGCTGCGTGGACCTAGGCTTCAGCGCCCTCGACACCGTGGGCAACGCCAGGGAGACCGCCGACTGGGCCAGGGCCATGCGGTTCAATAGCCTGATCGTGGTCACCGCCGACTACCACATGCCCCGCGCCATGCTGGAGCTGCGGGCGGTGGCGGGCCGCCAGGGGGTGGCGCTGCAGCCCTATCCGGTGGCCACCTCCGCCTTCAACGCCAGGCGCTGGTGGCGCTCGCCCACCGCGACGCGGTTGCTGGTGATGGAGTATTGCAAGTATCTGGCGATCCTCGGCCGCGAGCTGGTGTTGAGCCTGGGTCCCAAGGACCACGGGCCCAAGGACCACAGTCCCGCCGCGGCGCCACAGAAGGGCTGATCCTTGCTCGCCATCCGCTCGCTCCTCTACGTGGCCCTGTTCTACCTGTGGACGGTGGGGGTCTGCCTGGTCTGCACGCCGCTGCTGTTCGGGCCCTCGCGCTGGTCGCTCGGCATGTTCCACATGTGGGGCCGCGGGGTGCTGGGCCTGCTCCGGATCTGCGACATCAGGGTGGAGGTGCGCGGCCGCGAGCACATCCCGACCGGCGCGGCCCTGGTGGCGCCCAAGCACCTGTGCATGCTGGATGTGTTCGCCCAGTTCACCTGGCTGCCCGGCTCCTGTTTCGTGATGAAGCGGGAGCTGGGCTGGATTCCTTGGTTCGGCTGGTACGCGGCCAAGGTGGGCTCCATCGACATCGACCGCAGCGGCCATGCCAGCGCGCTGAAGAAGATGGTCCGCGAGGCCAAGGCGATGTTCGCCAGGGGCCGGCAGGTGGTGATCTTCCCCGAGGGCCACCGCGGCGAGCCGGGCGTGGCCGGCGACTACAAGCCCGGCGTGGCCGCGCTCTACCGCGAGCTGGGCGTGCCGGTGCATCCGGTGGCCACCAACTCCGGGGTCCACTGGCCGGCGCACGGCATCCTCCGGCGGCCGGGGACCATCGTCTTCGAATACCTGGAGCCGATCCCGCCGGGCCTCAAGCGGGCGGAATTCATGCGCATCCTGGAAGAGCGGATCGAGACGGCGTCGAACCGGCTGCTCAGCCTCTAGCCTCGACCAGCCCCAGCAGCGTCTCCATCCCGTGGTCGCGCACGCCCATCGCGCGCAGGTGGTCCACCAGGTCGCGCAGGTAGTCGACGTTGCGCCCGGAGAGGCCGGTGGCCCCGGCGATCAGCTCGGCCTGGCGCTCCAGGCTGAGCGCGCCGGCCCACTGCAGGTGGCCGACGTCGGAGAGGAACACCAGGCATTCCACCCGCCGGCCGTCGGCGAGGCGCACGGGGCGGGTGGCTTCCACATAGGTCTCGGTGGGCTGCTCGCGGGCCATCAGATAGGCGTGGACCTCGGCCCAGTCGGGCTCGGCGATGCTGTAGGCCATGCCGCGGGTCGCCCCGCCGGGCACCAGGCCCAGCACCAGGCCCGGCCGCTGATAGGTGCCGCGATGGTGCACGGAATAGATGCAGAAGGCCCGGCGGCGTCCGTGTAGGGTGGCCGCCGCCCGCTCGGCGTAGGGGAACCCCGGCCGCCACATCAGCGAGCCATAGCCGAAGACCCAACGCGCGTCCGCCAACCCCGCCTCCGCTTGAAAGCCCCCCAGAAGCCTCCCCATGTCTCTGCCCGATCCCGCCACGCCCCGCAAATTGAGCCGCTGGGGGCTCTGTGGCCCCTTCCTGTTGGCGCTGGTCATCGTCGCGGCCTGGTCGGGCCTGTGGGTGTGGGCGCGCGGCCAGGCGCAGGGCCGGATGGACGCCGCGGTCGCCGACCTCGCCAAGGCCGGCTACCAGATCGCCTGGAGACAGCGCGACATCGGCGGCTACCCGTTCCGCATGGACGTGACGCTCACCGACGCGGTGATCCGCGAGCCGTCCGGCTGGGGCCTGGAAGCGCCCGACCTGGAGGCCGAGGCCTATCTGCACGCGCCTGGCCACTGGATGCTGGCGGCGCCGCAGGGCATCACCTTCGTGCGGCCGCGGGCGGGCCCGGTGACGGTCACCGGCAAGCTGATCCATGCCAGCCTGACCGACATCGACAAGCGCCCGCCGAGTTTCTCCTTCGAGGGGACCGGGCTCAATTTCCAGCCGGCGCCGGGGGCGGAGCCGTTCTTCCTGTCGGCGGCCGACAAGGTGGAGTTCCACCTGCGCGCCGGGCCGGACGACGAGGGCGGGGTGTTCCTCAGCGTCGACAAGGGCAAGGCGCGGCTGTCGGGCCTGTTCGCCCGCATCGCCGGCGACAAGCCGATCTCCATCGTCTGGAACGCGACGCTCACCAAGATGAGCGCCTTCAGCGGCGACAGTTGGCGCGAGGCCGTCCGCCATTGGACCGACGCCGGCGGCCGGATGCAGGTGCGCCAGGCGGGCGTCACGGCCGGCGATGCGCTGATCGGCGCCACGGCGGCGACGCTGACGGTCGGCGCCGACGGCCGGGTGCGCGGCGAGCTGCCGGTGACCGTGCGCCAAGCGCCCCGCGCGCTGGGGGCCATGAGCGACCAGGGCCTGCTGCCGCGCGAGACCGCCCGGGCCGCCGCCGACGTGGCGCAGGCCCGCGAGGAAGCCAACCAGACCGCCCACATCACCCTGGACTTCCAGGCCGGCCGCACCACGCTCGGCCCGGTGGGCATCGGCCCCGCGCCGAAGGTCTACGACCCGCGCTGAGATCGCCGCTGGAACGCATGGGGCGCCGCCGGAGCATAAGCGAAGGCGCAACCCTGCGGCCTTGCTATAGGCTGGGGCCCGAGATGCCCGTCGCCGAACCCCTGACCCGCACCCAGCCGCCCGTCGCCGTCCTGACCCGCCAGGACCCGCGGGCCCCGGCTGCGCGCCTGCTGGAGCACGGCTCGGTGCTGCTGCTGCCCGACCGCGACTTCGACACCTCGGCGTTCGCGGGCGCCTTGTTCGCCGATGTCGCCGCCGATGGGGCCAAGACCGTCAGCTACGATCCCACCACCGGCGAGCTGAAGGGCGCGGCGGCCTCGGAGGCGACGCGAGCCCGCCTGACGGCGGCGGTCGCGACCTATGCGCGGTGGGCGGAGGCGCTGGTCGGCGAGCTGCTGCCGGGCTACGCGGCGTCGCTGCAACTGCGGCGCACCAGCTGGCGGCCGCGCTCGGCCGACCACAACCTCTCCAAGCGCAAGGACGACCGGCGGCTGCACGTGGACGCCTTCCCGGCCAATCCGGTGCAGGGGCGGCGCATCCTCCGGGTGTTCCGCAACGTGAATCCGGACGGCGAGTCCCGCGACTGGCGGCTGGGCGAGCCGTTCGCCGACCTGGCCGGCCGCTTCCTGCCGACCGCCCAGCCGCTGGCCCCGGCGGCCGGCGCCCTGCTGCAGAGGCTGGGCATCACCAAGGGCCGCCGCACCGCCTACGACCAGTTGATGCTGCAGCTGCACGACCAGGCCAAGGACAGCGACGCCTACCAGGCGAGCGCCCCACACTGGGACGTCAGCTTCCCACCTGGCGCGACCTGGCTGGTGTTCACCGATGCGGTGGTGCATGCGGCGCTGGGCGGCCGCTACGCCTTCGAACAGACCTTCTACCTGCCCATCGAGGCGATGGAGGACCAGGCCGCGTCCCCGCTGCGCACCCTGGAGCGGCTGACCGGCCGGGCGCTGGTCTAGCCGAAGCCCTTCTTGGCCAGCAGAGCCTTCACCGCCGCGGCGGCCTCGCCGGTGGCGTCGACCAGCCGGCGCGCCAGCGGCGGGGCGGCCTCGCCGTCGAACAGCCGGGCCTGGCCATGGTCGACCAGGGTCTCCACGAAGCCCTCATGGCGGCGGCGGATGTTGCCGGCGAAGATCTCGATGGGATGCATGGTGGCGAGCGCTTCGGAGATCATCGAGATCGAATCGCTGGTGATCACCAGCCGGTCGGCCAGCGCCAGGACGCCCAGGTAGGGATTGTCGCTGTCGCGGTCCCAGACCCACAGACCGGGGTCGTCCTTGGCGGCGGCCTGGAACACGGCCAGCACCTCGTCGGGCGTGCGGCGCGAGGGCACGACCGCCGCCCCGCCGCCGGTCTTGGCGCGCAGGGCCGACAGCCGGCGCAGCAGCTCGGCGGCCTCCGGCGGCCCGAAGTCGGTATGCCGGGTGGGACCGCCCAGCAGCACGCCCACCAGCGGCCGCGGAAGGTGCGCGAACCGCTCGCGCCACTGCCCGGCGGCGGCGGCCAGACGCTCCGGCGTCATGTCGTGCATGGTGGTCAGCACGCGCAGCACCTTCGGCCCCCGCACGTCGTCGTGCTCCATGGCCACCACCAGGTCGAAGTGCTTCAGCGAGGCCAGCGGGTCCTGCACATGGACCAGCAGCGGCCGGCCGCCGGCCTTCTGCTTCACGGCGAGGCCGACGATCCCGCCGCGGCGGCCGCAGGTCACGATCAGGTCGGGCCAGGGCGGCGCCAGCGAATAGCCGGGTTGCGGCTCCACGCCCGCCAGCACCCCTGGCCAGCCGGCCGGCAGCCAGCGCCAGGGCCGCTTGATGATCACCAGCTTTTCCTCGACCCGCGGGGTGACGGCCACGGCCAGGCCGCGCGCCTGGGTCCGCATGCCGGCCTCGCCGGTGGTGATCGCCCAGGCGAGGGGGGCCGCTTTTGGGTCGGAGGTGGCGGTGATGACTCTGGCCCCGGAGGCGAGGGAACGCGTGGTAGCTGGGGGCGGACTTGAACCGCCGACCTGTGGGTTATGAATCCACCGCTCTAACCAGCTGAGCTACCCAGCCACGCGCGAGGCGCGGGTTATAGGGTTTCAGTTGCGCGCCTTCAAGCCGCTTGGGCTGAGCCGTGCGAACCGCTAGGTTCGCCGCTCGGATGAGCGTGCTGCACCTCTTGGGAACGGCCGGCGAAGGCGGGGCGGAGACCTACTTCGTCGACCTCGTCGCGGCCCTGTCGCGCGCGGGCGTCCGCCAGGCCGCGGCCGTGCGCCGCCACCCCACCCGCGAGGCCAGGCTGACGGCGGCCGGCCTGCCGGTGGAGACCTTCGCCTTCTCCGGCCCCCTCGACATCCTGACCCGGCCACGGGTGGCGGCCTTCGCGCGCAAGACGGAGACCAAGCTGGCGCTCGCCTGGATGAGCCGGGCGGCGCGGCATACGCCCAAGGGGCCGTGGGCGCGGATCGGCCGGCTCGGCGGCTACTACAACCTGAAATACTATCGCGGCTTCGACCTCCTGGTGGCCAACACCGAGGACATCGCCGACTGGATCGTCGGCCAGGGCTGGCCGGCCGGCCAGGTGCGCTGCATCCCCAATTTCGCCACCGCGCCAAAGGACGTGCCGCCAGTGGACCGCGCGAGCCTCGACACCCCGCCCGGCGCGCCGCTGCTGCTCGGCATGGGCCGGCTGCACGAGGCCAAGGCGCACGACGTCAGCCTGGCGGCGCTGAAGGACATCCCCGAGGCCTATTTGTGGATCGCCGGCGTCGGGCCGGAGGAGGCCAAGCTGAAGGCCCTGGCCGAGGCGCTGGGCGTGGCCGACCGCGTGCGGTTCCTTGGCTGGCGCACCGATCCCTCGGCGCTCTACCGCACGGCCGACGTCTGCGTCTTCCCCTCGCGCTACGAGCCGCTGGGCAATGTGGTGATCCAGGCCTGGGCGCACGGCCTGCCGGTGGTCGCCGCCGCCAGCCAGGGACCGAAGGCGCTGATCCGAGACGGCGAGGACGGCCTGCTGGTCCCGGTGGACGATCCGGACGTGTTGGCGGCCGGCGTGCGGCGGCTGCTGGATGCGCCGAAGCTGCGCGCCGATCTGGCGGCCAAGGGCCAGGCGCGGGTGGCGGCGGAGTTCTCCGAAGCCGCGGTGGTCGCCCAGTGGACCGAGCTGTTCGCCGACTTCGGGGCGGCCTGAGATGTGTGGGATCGCGGGCGTGCTGGCCGGCGGCGACGGCGCTCCGGCGGTCACCAAGGCGATGGCCCAGGCGCTCACCCACCGCGGCCCCAACGGCATCCGGCTGGAGGACCAGGCCGGCGCGGCCCTGGCCCACGCGCGGCTGTCGATCATCGACCTGGAGGGCGGTTGGCAGCCGCTGCACGCCGCGGGCTCGACCGTCATCGGCAACGGCGAGATCTACAACTACCTGGAGCTGGCCCGCGACTTCCAACTGGAGGGCCAGCTGGCCACCGGCTCCGATTTCGAGCCCCTGCTGCACATCTACGCGCGCGAGGGCGAAGCGGTGTTCGACCGGCTGCGCGGCATGTACGCCCTGTGCCTGATCGGCGCCGACGGCAAGACCTGGCTGGCGCGCGATCCGTTCGGCATCAAGCCGCTCTACATCATGGAGCACGACGGGGGGCTGGCCTTCGCCTCGGAGCCCCGGGCCTTCTTCAAGGCCGGGCTGATGGCGCCCGTGCTGGACGACCAGGCGGCCAAGGAGCTGCTGGCCTTCAACTACACGCTCGCCGAACGCACGGCGTTCCAGGGGCTGCGCCGGCTGGTTCCCGGCGAGATCGTCGAGGTCCGCGACGGGCGCATCGTCTCGGGCCGGCGCAAGGCGGCGCTGCCGCGCCGGCCGGCCGCGCCGGCCGGGAACGAGGCGACGCTGATCGGACAGCTCGACGC
The DNA here is from genome assembly GCA_028290945.1 of Phenylobacterium sp. Lineage (GTDB taxonomy): Bacteria > Pseudomonadota > Alphaproteobacteria > Caulobacterales > Caulobacteraceae > Phenylobacterium. Next base: position 7,527 of record JAQGIV010000134.1, read on the forward strand.
GGTGCTGGAGGACAGCGTGCGCGTGCACCAGCGCTCCGACGTGCCCTACGGCCTGTTCCTCTCCGGCGGCATCGATTCCGCGGCCATCGCCACCCTGATGGCGCGGCTGAACGAGCGGCCGGTGACCGCCTTCACCTGCGGCTTCGAGGCGCCAGGCGCCAAGGACGAGCGGGCGCAGGCCGAGCGGGTGGCCCGGGCGCTGAACCTCGACTGGCGCGAGACCCGGTTCGACGAGGCGGATTTCTGGCGCATCCTGCCGCAGGTCGCCTGGGCGCTGGACGATCCCACCGCCGACTACGCCACCCTGCCGACCTACAAGCTGGCCGAGGCCGCCAAGGGGACGCTGACCGTGGTGCTGACCGGCGAGGGCGGCGACGAACTGTTCGGCGGCTACGGCCGCTACCGGCGGGCGCTGCGCCCGGCCTGGCTGGGCGGCCGGCCGGCCGAGCCGCGCGGTGCGAGGCCGGAAATCCTCGCCCGCTGGCGCGCCGAAGCGACCGCGCCGAACGGGCTGACGCCGCTGCAGCAGGCGCAGTGGGCCGACGTCATGACTTGGTTGCCCAACGACCTGCTGCTCAAGCTCGATCGCTGCCTGATGGCTCACGGGCTGGAGGGCCGCACGCCGTTCCTCGATCCCGAGGTGGCCAGGTTCGCCTTTCCGCTGGCGGACCGGTTCAAGGTGCGCGGGCGCTACGGGAAATGGATTCTCAGGAAGTGGCTGGAGCGCACCTGCCCGGCCGCCGAGCCCTGGGCCCGCAAGCAGGGCTTCACCGTGCCGGTGGAGGCCTGGATCGCGCCGCGCGCCCAGGCGATCGGCGAGCGGATCGCCGGATTCGAGGCCGTCCGGCGTTTACGCAGCGCGGAGCAGGTCAAAGCTGTGTTCGCGAACGACGGCGCAGCCGAGCGCTGGCCGCTGCTGTTCTTCGCCGTCTGGTCGCTGATCCACCTGGAAGGCGCCTCGCCCCAGGCGGCGCTGGAGGCGGCGGTCGGCCCGATCTGAGGAGGCTCTGATGCGCCGTCTGCTGCCGATCCTGCTGCTCAGCGCGCTCGCCGCCTGCGGCCCAAGGCAGAGCCAGGACGCGGCCGCCGCCGCGCCGGCCCCCAGCGCGAGCCCCGCCCCGGCCGAGACCGATCCGCCCAACGCCAGGGGCCAGCGCCCCGCCTTCCCCGGCCAGACCCGCGCCCCGGCCCTGACCACCACCACGGCGTTCCAGGTCCAGACCGTCGCCAAGGGCCTGGACCACCCCTGGGGTGAAGCCTTCCTGCCGGACGGCCGCATGCTGCTGACCGAACGCGTCGGCCGCTTGCGCATCCTGACCCGCGGCGGGGCGCTGTCGCCGCCGGCCTCGGGGGCGCCGCGCGTGGTGACCGGCGAGCAGGCGGGGCTGTTCGGCCTGGCGCTCGATCCGGGCTTCGCCCGCAACGGCCTGATCTATTTCGCCTATATGGAGCGGCGGCCCGGTGGGCTCTCGGGCCTCAGCGTGGCGCGGGCCAAGCTCAGCGAGGCCGGCGGCGGGCCGGCGCTGAACGGCCTGACGGTGATCTTCCGCGCACAGCCCGCCATGAGCGGGCTCGCCAATATCGGCGGCCGGTTGGTGTTCGCCCCGGACGGGACCCTGTTCGTGACCGTGGGCGACCGCTTCGAGCCCACGGGCCAGCACGACGCCCAGACCTTGGACAACGACCTCGGCAAGATCATCCGCATCAACCCGGACGGCTCGGCGCCGAAGGATAATCCGTTCGTGGGCAAGCCCGGCGCGCGGCCCGAGATCTGGTCCTATGGCCACCGCAATCCCGAGAGCGCGGCGATCAATCCGTGGACCCACCAACTGTGGACCGTCGAGCACGGCCCGCGGGGCGGCGACGAGGTGAACATCCCCCAGGCCGGCAAGAACTACGGCTGGCCGGTGATCAGCTACGGGGAGGACTATTCCGGGCGGCCGGTGGGCCAGGGGATCAACGCGCACGCCGGCATGGAGCAGCCGATCTACTACTGGGACCCGGTGATCGCGCCCTCCGGCATGGCCTTCTATGACGCCAACCTGTTCCCGGCCTGGAAGGGCAACCTGTTCGTGGGCGGCCTCGCCTCCACGCACCTGGCGCGGCTGACGCTGGCCGGCGCGCGGGTGGTGGGCGAGGAATGGCTGCTGCAGGACCTGGGCGAGCGCATCCGCGACGTCATCGTCGGGCCGGACGGGGCGCTCTATGTGCTGACCGACAACAGCAACGGTCGGGTCTTGAGGATCGCGCCGAAATAGCCACTAGCTGGCGGGGGAATCTTGGGGGGCGACAATGAAGATGTGGATCCTGGCGGGCTGTGCGGCCCTGGTCCTGGCGACGAGCGCCCAGGCGGCTCCGTTGCTGCCGCCGGCCGCCATCTACACCGACCCGCCGGCCGACAAGGCCCATCCCGCCCGCTCCGAGGTGCTGCACATCCCGACCGGCGGCGTGGAAGTGAACGGCCTGGCCTACATTCCGTCCGGCGCGGGCGCCCATCCCACGGTCGTGCTGCTGCACGGCCTGCCCGGCAACGAGAAGAGCCTCGACCTCGCCCAGACGATCCGCCGCGCCGGCTGGACGGCGGTGACCTTCAACTACCGCGGCTCCTGGGGCAGCCCCGGGACCTTCAGCTTCAAGGGCAACCTGGCCGACGCCAAGGCGGTGCTGGCCTATCTGCGCCGGCCGGAGGTCGCCGCGAACCTGCAGATCGATCCGGCCCGCATGGTGATCATGGGCCACAGCATGGGCGGCTGGGTCACCGCCGTGACCGCCGCCGAGGATCCGGCCGTGAAGGGCGCAGTGCTGATCTCCGCCGCCGACATGGGTTTCATGGCCGGCCTGCCGCTGGCGGTCCGGCTGCAGACCGCGCGCGAGAACATGGAGAGCCTGGCCGGCGTCACACCGCAGAGCATGGCTGAGGAGATTGCGGCGCTGGGCGCCTACAGCTTCGCCTCCGCCGCGCCGAAGCTCGCCGGCCGGCGGCTGCTGGTGCTCAGCGCCGACGACGGCCTGGCCACCTTGGACCACGCGATGGTGGAGGCGGTCCGCAAGGCCGGCGGCTCGCAGGTCCGCGAGGTCCACGTGGCCACCGACCACAGCTGGAACACCGACCGCATCCGGCTGGAGAGCGAGATCCTCACCTGGCTCGCCGCCCTGCCGAAGTAGCTCAGGCCGGCTGGGCCGCCTTGCCGTACTTCGCGCCCATCTCGCTCATCACCGCCTCGAACTCGGCGATGGTCTCGCGCAGGATCTGGGCCACCGGCTTCACCTCGTCGATGCGGCCGGCCACCTGGCCGGAGAGCGCGATGGAGGCCTCCATGTCGCCGCCGAAGTAGAGATCGAGCGCCCGGCCGAACTCGCCCATGATGTTTTCCGGCGGCTCCTTCTCGTAGAGCGTGGTCTTCTCGGTGCGCAGCGCGCGCAGCGCCGGGCCGGGGCCGAAGCGGTTCAGGAACACCGTGTCGGTCTCCTTCGCGCCGACGATCATGTCCTTCCAGTTCTGGTGCACCGGGCTCTCGGCGGCGGAGACCATGCGGGTGCCCATCTGCACGGCCTCGGCGCCCAGGCAGAAGGCCG
>JAQGIV010000136.1 GCA_028290945.1 Phenylobacterium sp.
CACCGCCGGCGCCCAGAAGCTGGAACGCTTCCGCAAGCCGGTCATCGCCGCGGTCTCCGGCTTCGCGCTCGGCGGCGGCTGCGAGCTCGCCATGATGTGCGACTTCATCATCGCCTCGGACACCGCCAAGTTCGGCCAGCCGGAGATCAACCTGGGGGTCATGCCGGGCATCGGCGGCACCCAGCGGCTGACCCGTTTTGTCGGCAAGTCCAAGGCTATGGACATGATCCTCACCGCCCGGATGATGGACGCCGCCGAGGCCGAGCGCGCCGGCCTGGTCTCCCGCGTGGTGCCGGCCGACAAGCTGATCGAGGAAGCCCTGGCCGCGGCCAAGAAGATCGCCGCCCAGTCGCCGCTGGCGGTGATGATGAACAAGGAGCTGGTGGCGGCGGCCTACGAGACCACGCTGTCGACCGGCGTGGCCATGGAGCGGCGGCTGTTCCACTCGCTGTTCGCCTTCGAGGACCAGAAGGAAGGCATGGCCGCCTTCGTGGAGAAACGGCCCCCGAAGTTCACCGGCCGGTAGCGCGCCAGTGGGCATTGACCCTGCCGGGCGCGTCACGTATATCCGCGCCTCCGAAATTCACGCCCGGTCCCCATTTTTGGGAAGACTGGGCGCGTCCGTTTTTGAAGAGCTCGAAGAATGGCCAATACGCCCGGCGCCAAGAAGGCGGTTCGTAAGATCGCCCGTCGCACCGAAGTCAACAAGTCCCGCCGCAGCCGCGTGCGCACCTACCTGCGCATGTTCGACGAGGCGGTCACCGCCGGCGACAGCGACAAGGCCAAGGCGGCCTTCGTCGAGGCCCAGTCGGAAGTGATGCGCGCCGTCTCCAAGGGCGTGCTCCACAAGAACACCGGCTCGCGGAAAGTCTCCCGCCTGGCGGCCCAGCTGAAGAAGCTGTCGGCGGCCTGACCGGGCCAGGCGGCCGGGTACGGAATTCCGGCTGCTCCCATAGGAAATCGAATTTCGATCAGGCGCCCATTTCGGGCGCCTTTTTCGTGCGCCTACAGCTCAGCTTGCCGGCGCCGCTGCGGCGAATCTTCCCAGTTTTGTGACTGCCGATCGGGCGTTTCCCTTGGCGAAAAAGGGCTCTCGGCGAGTCAACGAAAATATCAGCCGGCGGCGCCAAGAATCCCCGTTGACCGGCCATGGGCGCCGACTAGTGTCATCGGTCTTACAGGCGTTTTTCGATTGACCCCGGATAAAACCGGGCGCTGGCGGAACACAACCATTCGCCGGGTAAGCGTCTGTTTGTCTTGAGAAAAGCCGGCACGGGGCGCGGGGCCTCGAGACCGGTTGTGGGTTCGATGGGGTTGGCAAGGATGATGAGCGGGGGGGCTGCGGGAGCTATGGCGAGCGCACCGGCCACTGTTGTGTGGACGAAGACGTGCCAGGTTCTCAAGCACGAGCTTGGAGAGGCGACGTTCGGCTCGTGGCTGGGCCAGGCGTCGCTGCGCGAAGCCGGTGAGGACGTGTGCCTGGTGGCCGCCACCGGCGTGGCCCGCGACTGGATCCGCCGGCATGCCTGGCGCCGTATCGGCGAGCTGTGGGCGCAGAACGACCCGCAGGGCCGCACCCTCGACCTGAAGTCGCGCATGGAGATGGAATCCGCCGGCATGCTATCGGCCGCCGTGGCCCAGCCGATGGCGGTCAACGCCGCCGCCGCCGTGGCCGCGCCGGCCATCTTCGAGGTGGAGGCCGAGGCGGCGCCCGTGGCCGCCCGTCAGGGCCGCTTGCTGGGCCTGCAGGAGCGCTTCACCTTCGACACCTTCGTGGCGGGCCCCGCCAACGAGTTCGCCTTCGCCGTGGCGCGCCGCGTGGCGTCCTGGGCCGACGGCCACTTCAACCCGGTGATGTTCCACGGCCCCTACGGCTTCGGGAAGACCCACCTGCTGAATGCGCTGGCCTGGGAGGCCATCCGCAACGCGCCCGAGAAGCGCGTGGTCTATCTCACCGCCGAGCGGTTCACCTCGACCTTCGTGCGCGCCCTGCAGGACCGCCAGACCGCGGCCTTCAAGGACGAGCTGCGCAACGCCGACCTGCTGCTCATCGACGACGTGCATTTCGTGGCCGGCAAGCCCTCCACCCAGGAGGAGCTGTTCCACACCCTGATCGCCCTGGTGGAGGACGGCCGCCGGGTGGTGATGACCGCCGACCGCTCGCCCACCGAGATCTCGGAGATGGAGCCCCGCCTGCGCTCGCACCTGCAGGCCGGCCTGGTCTGCGGCATCGAGCCGGCCGACCGGCACCTGCGGCTGGGCATCCTGGAGCGCAAGCTCTCGACCCTGGCGGGCCAGGGCGGCTTCCGCGCCGTGGCGCGGCCGGAGGTGCTGCAGTTCCTCGCCGACCGCTTCACCGACAGCGTCCGCGAGCTGGAAGGCGCGCTGAACACCCTGGTGGCCCGCGTCGGCGCCCAGGTGGCGACGCTGACGCTGGACGAGGCCCAGACCATCCTGCGGCCCCACCTCTCCTGCAACGAGCGCAAGGTGACGGTGGACACCATCCAGAAGACCGTCGCCGAGCACTACAGCCTCAAGCAGGCCGACCTGATCTCCGAACGCCGCGCGCGCGCGGTGGCGCGGCCCCGGCAGGTGGCCATGTGGCTGACCAAGCAGATCACCACCCGCTCGCTGCCCGACATCGGCCGCCGGTTCGGCGGGCGCGACCACACCACCGTGCTGCACGCCGTGCGCCGCATCGAGGCGCTGAAGGCCGAGGACGCCGGCATCGCCCGCGACCTGGACGTCCTGCTGCGCAAGCTGCGCGGCTAGGTCGGATCAGCCTGTGGCCCGACGAGGACCCGCCGCGAGGCGGGTCTTTTCGTGAGCCTTGTTGTACGATGGCGGCTTCCCGCGCATCCGCGGGATCGCTGAAAGCCCACCATGAAAGACCTGAAGGGGGCGGGCCTCACCGACCGCCTCGCCGCCGCCGCCGCCGCCAAGGCGGCCTTGCTCGACAAGCTGAAGCCGAAGCCGACGGTGACCGATCCCGATTTCGCCGATCGCGGCGCCCAGCGCGCCGCCGAGCTGAGCGACGTCCGCGCCGCCCGCGCCGCGGACAAGAAGGCGGCTATCGAGGCCAAGGCCGAGGCGGTCGCCGCCTCCGCCGCCGAAGTCGCCGCCGTCGAAGAACAGGTGCTGGCCGACAAGCGCGGCGCCCGCAAGGAGCGCAAGCAGCTCAGCAAGGCCGAGGCCCAGGCCAAGCGCGACGCCCGCTACGCCGCCCGCAAGGCGCGCCGCTAGCCCCATCCAAAGATACGAAAAGGGCGGCCGCATCGCTGCGGCCGCCCTGGTCATTTCGCCGATCAGGCTGAGGCCTAGGCTTCAGCCGTCTCGGGTTGCTCGTGCTTGGACAGGTCCTCGCCGGTTTCCTGGTCGACGATCTTCATGGACAGCCGCGTCTTGCCGCGATCGTCGAAGCCGAGGAGCTTGACCTT
>JAQGIV010000152.1 GCA_028290945.1 Phenylobacterium sp.
GCTCTCTCAGCCCCTCGTCCAGTTCGCGCGCAAGATCGGCAGCCGACATGAGAACAAAAGTAGAACATCTGAAGCGCGGCGTCAAGGGCTTTTTGAACCGCAGAAAACGCAGACAGGGCGCAGAGGGGCCGTGCGGCGGGATTTCTGCGTGTTTCGGCGTTTTCTGCGGTTTGAACCCTGACGGCGCGGCGCGCGTGCGATATGAAGTGGGATTGCATATCGAACTTCAGGGTCTTCAATGATCGCGCGTCGCTTCGTCCTGGTGGCCGCCCTGCTGCTGGTGGGGTTCGCCTCGCCGGCGCTGGCCGGGGAGGCCCAGGTGGCGGTGGCCGCCAACTTCACCGAGCCGGCCAAGGAGATCGCCGCGGCGTTCGAGAAGGCGACGGCTCACAAGGCCGTGCTCAGCTTCGGGTCGTCCGGCCAGTTCTATGCGCAGATGGCGCACGGCGCGCCCTATGAGGTGTTCCTCTCGGCCGACGCCGACCGGCCGAGGAAGGCCGAGCAGGATGGCCTCGCCGTGCCCGGCACGCGGTTCACCTATGCGGTGGGCCGGCTGGTGCTGTTCTCCAGGACGCCGGGGCTGGTCGATCCGGCGGGCGCGGTGCTGAAGGCCGGCCGGTTCGCGCACATCGCCATCGCCGATCCGGCGGCCGCGCCCTATGGCGTGGCGGCGATCCAGACGATGCAGAAGCTGGGCGTCCATGAGGCGCTGAAGCCGAAGATCGTGCAGGGCGCCTCGATCACCCAGGCCTATCAGTTCGTGGCCACCGGCGCCGCCGAGCTGGGTTTCGTGGCGCTGTCGCAGCTGGTGAACGAGCCGGGCGGCTCGCGCTGGGTCGTGCCGACGGCGGATCATGCGGCCATCGACCAGCAGGCGGTGTTGCTGTTCACCGGCGCCAAGAACCCGGTGGCCAAGGCCTTCCTCGCCTTCCTCAAGGGGCCGCAGGCGGTGGCGATCATCAAGCGCTACGGCTACGAGGTGCGCTGAGTGGGGCAGGTCGTCCTCACCACGGTCGAGCTCGCCGGGCTGACGACGCTGATCCTGCTGGCGCTGGCGACGCCGCTGGCCTGGTGGCTGGCGAACGGCCGGGCCTGGTGGAAGGAGGCGGTGGCGGCCGTGGTGTCGCTGCCCATCGTGTTGCCGCCGACGGTGCTGGGCTTCTATGTGCTGATCGCGCTGGGACCACAGAGCCCCTTGATGACCTTGCTGCACCCGTTCGGGGTGCGGACGCTGGCCTTCACCTTCACCGGCCTGGTGATCGGCTCGGTGATCTATTCCCTGCCGTTCGCCGTGCAGCCGATCCGCAACGCCTTCGAGGGCGTCGGGCCCCGGCCGCTGGAGGTCGCCGCGACCTTGCGCGCGACGCCGCTCGACGGCGTGTTCAGCGTCGCCCTGCCGCTGGCGAGGCGGGGGTTCGTCACCGCAGCGGTGCTGGTCTTCGCCCATACGGTGGGCGAGTTCGGGGTGGTGCTGATGATCGGCGGGGCGATCCCCGGCAAGACCGAGGTGGTGTCGATCCGCATCTACCAGCTGGTCGAGTCCCTGCAGTTCGGCGAGGCGCACCGGCTGGCCGCCGCCCTGGTGGCCTTTGCCTTCCTGGTGCTGTTCGCCCTGTTCATGCTCGAACGACGGGCGCGGGCGCGATGAGCGATATCCGCTTCCGCCTGGCCGGCGCGTTCGGCGATTTCCGGCTGGACGCCGAGGCGACGCTCCCGGCCAGCGGGGTGACCGCGCTGGTGGGGCCCAGCGGGTCGGGGAAGACCACCCTGCTGCGTTGCCTGGCGGGGCTGGCGCGCGCCGAGGGCGAGGTGGCGGTGGGGGAGGCGGTCTGGCAGGACGCGCGCCGCTTCGTGCCCACCTGGCGGCGCGGGGTCGGCTATGTCTTCCAGGAGCCCAGCCTGCTGCCGCACCTCTCGGTGAAGGGCAATCTCGACTATGCGATCAAGCGGGCCGGCGAGCGGCCGGGGCCGGCGTTCGACGACGTGGTGGCGATGCTCGGCCTGGCGGCCCTGCTGCACCGTTCGCCCGAGGCGTTGTCCGGCGGCGAGCGGCAGCGGGCGGCGATCGGCCGCGCGCTGCTGGCCAAGCCGGCGCTGCTCCTGATGGACGAGCCGCTGTCGAGCCTGGACGCCGCCAGCAAGGCCGAGGTGCTGCCCTATCTGGAACAGCTGCACCGGGGATTGTCGCTGCCGGTGATCTACGTCAGCCACGACGCCCTGGAGGTCGCCCGGCTGGCCGACCGGGTGGTGCGGATGGCGGGCGGGACGCTGGTCGCCGCGCACGAGGCGGCGCCCGGCGATCCGCTGGCCAACCTCTCGGACGGCCAGGTGCGCACCCTGGCGCGGGCGGCGCTGGCCGCGGGGCTGGAGATCGCATCGTGACCGGCCGCGACATCAGCGCCAGCGTCAGCCTGAAGCGGGGCCTGTCGCCCAAGGTCAGCCTGGAGCGGGTGGCGCTGATTCAAGCGATAGATGAGCTCGGTTCGATCACCGCCGCGGCGAAGCGCCTGGGGCTCAGCTACAAGGGCGCCTGGGATATCGTCCAGGCGCTGAACAACCTCTTCGAGGCGCCGCTGATCGAGGCCGCGCCCGGCGGCAGGGCGGGCGGCGCGGCGACGGTCACCGAGCGCGGGCGCGACGTGGCTGCCGCCTTTCACCGCGTGCAGAGCGAGATCGATGCGGCGCTCGCCAAGCTGGAAGCCGGATTGTCCGGCGAGACGGCGCGCGACCTGTTCTGGAGCCTAGGCATGCGGACGAGCGCGCGGAACGCCCTCAGGGGCCAGATCAGCCACATCACGGCCGGCGCGGTGTCGAGCGAGGTCAGCCTGGCCATCGCCGCCGGCGTGGAGATCGTGGCGGTGCTGACCAAGACCAGCGTCGAAGACCTGGGGCTGAAGGTCGGCGCCCCGGCCATCGCCCTGATCAAGTCGAGCTTCGTGATCCTGGCCAAGGGCGAGAACCTGCGCACCTCGGCCCGCAACCAGATCGCCGGCCACGTGGTGGGCCGCGAGGACGGGGCGGTGAACAGCGAGATCGCCGTCGACATCGGGGCCGGCAAGACCCTGGTGGCCACCATCACCGTCGAGAGCGCGCAGGCGCTGGAGATCGCGGTGGGCGACAGCGTCACCGCCCTGATCAAGGCCCCACACGTCATCCTGGCCGTGGAGTAGGCCGGAATCTGGGGCGCAATCGGCTTGGCGCGGCCGCCCACTCGGGGTTGCAAAACAGGCGTTTGGCCCTCGCCCGTTGCTTCGTGGCGATTGAGAGGCGAGCCCTGCGAAAAAAACTCGCGCGCGGCGCGAAAGCGCACACGGCTCATTAAGCCTTGAATTCGACCATGGGGCAGGGCAAGGGGACGACAAGCCTGCCGGACAAAGCAACGACTCGACGCACTATGAGCGGCGTCATCGGGGTCGTTGTGGAGCCACCGGCGGACACGAACCTTCAGCCCCTAGTCTTCAGGGCCCTCGATGATCTCATCCCTCTTCGGCGCGATCTCCAACGACATCGCCATCGACCTCGGCACCGCCAACACCCTCATCTACATGAAGGGCAAGGGCATCGTGCTCAACGAGCCCTCGGTGGTGGCGCTGCGCAACGTGGGCGGCCGCAAGGTGGTCCATGCCGTGGGCATCGAGGCCAAACAGATGCTCGGCCGCACGCCGGGCCACATGGAAGCCATCCGCCCCATGCGCGACGGGGTCATCGCCGACTTCGAAGTCGCCGAGGAGATGATCAAGTATTTCATCCGCAAGGTTCACAACCGCAAGGGCTTCGTGAACCCCAAGGTGATCGTGTGCGTGCCGTCGGGCGCCACCGCCGTGGAGCGCCGCGCGATCAACGACAGCTGCCTGAATGCGGGCGGCCGGCGCGTCGGCCTGATCGACGAACCGATGGCGGCTGCGATCGGCGCCGGCCTGCCGATCCACGAGCCCACCGGCTCGATGGTGGTGGACATCGGCGGCGGCACCACCGAGGTGGCCGTGCTGTCGCTGTCCGGCATCGTCTATTCGCGCTCCGTCCGGGTCGGCGGCGACAAGATGGACGAGGCGATCATCTCCTATATGCGCCGCAACCATAACCTCCTGATCGGCGAGACCACCGCCGAGCGGATCAAGAAGGAGATCGGCACCGCCCGGGCTCCGGCCGACGGCGAGGGCCTGTCCATCGAGGTCAAGGGCCGCGACCTGATGCAGGGGGTGCCGCGGGAAGTGCGGATCAGCGAGAAGCAGGCGTCGGACGCCCTGTCGGAGCCGGTCGGCCAGATCGTCGACGCGGTGAAGATGGCGCTGGAGGCCACGCCGCCGGAGCTCGCGTCGGACATCGCCGACAAGGGCATCATGCTGACCGGCGGCGGCGCGCTGCTGCGCGGCCTGGACGCCGAGATCCGCGACCACACCGGCCTGCCGGTGACCGTGGCCGACGATCCGCTGAGCTGCGTCGCCCTGGGCTGCGGCAAGGTGCTCGAACATCCGAAATGGATGAAGGGCGTGCTCGAATCCACGCTAGCTTAAGACCTCGCGACTCACGGTGCGTTGGCGCGGCGGGGGCTGTCGCGACCCGCTGAAAACGAGGTCCTCTAAGTGTCCTTACGGGACAGTCCGCTCGGTGAACTGAAGGTCCCGCTGACCTGGACGGCGGCGATCGCGGTGATCGTCGCTATCGTGGCGGTGGTGGCCATATTGGTTTCCGACCGGCGCGACACCTTCCGCTCCGAAGCCTATGGCGCGACCCGCGGCGTGGCCGACCAGGTGCTGACCCCGGTGGGCGATGCGCTGTCGGCGCCCGGCCGCTGGACGGGCGCGGGCGTCGAGGCCGTCCGCGGCTACTTCTTCGCCGTCTCCGAGAACCGCCGGCTGAAGGCCGAGCTGAAGGAGATGCGCCAGTGGCGTGACGTGGCCTTTGCGCTGAAGAACGAGAACGCGCGCTACCGCACCATCCTGGACCTGAAGACCGATCCGCCGATCCCCATGGTCGCCGCCCGCATCGTGCTGGACAGCCGCGGGCCGTTCGCCAACACCCGCCTGGCCAACGCCGGCAAGGAGAAGGGCGTCCAGGTCGGCAATCCGGTGATGAGCGAGACCGGCCTGGTGGGCCGGATCATGGGGGTGACCACCGGCGCCAGCCGCGTGCTGCTGACCACCGACACGGCCTCCAAGATCCCGGTGATGATCGACCGGACCAATGCGCGGGCCATCCTGACCGGCGACGGCGGGCCCAATCCCAAGCTCGACTACCTGCGCGGCCAGAACCCGGTGAAGGAGGGCGACCGGGTGATGACCTCCGGCGACGGCGGGCTGATGCCGCGCGGCCTGCCGGTGGGCACGGCGGTGAAGGGCCTCGACGGCCGCTGGCGGGTGGTGCTGGCCGCCGACAAGTCGCCCATCGACGTGGTCCGCGTGCTGCTGTTCCAGGACTTCACCCAGCTGGTGAACCAGAAGGAGCTGGCCGAGAAGCACGTGCCGCCGCCGACCATGGGCGCGACCACCGTCGGCGTCGTGCCGGTCGCCGTCCCGCCGCCAGCCGCGAAGCCGGTTGCGGCGCCC
>JAQGIV010000054.1 GCA_028290945.1 Phenylobacterium sp.
CCAAGCCTACTACGTCGCCCCGCGCATCTCCGACTTGCCGGACCTGACCCGCTATCTGCGCGAACAGGTCCCCGAGGTGAAGTTCGTCGTCGGGCACGGCCAGATGGCGCCGACCCAGCTCGAGGCGGTAATGAGCGCCTTCTACGACGGCGAGTACGATGTGCTGCTCTCGACGACGATCGTGGAGAGCGGGCTGGACATCCCCACCGCCAACACCCTGATCATCCACCGCGCGGACATGTTCGGCCTGTCCCAGCTCTACCAGCTGCGCGGGCGGGTGGGGCGCGCCAAGTCGCGGGCCTACGCCTATCTGACCACGCCCTTCGAGAAGCCGATCACGCTGTCGGCCGAGAAGCGGTTGAAGGTGCTGCAGTCGCTGGACAGCCTGGGCGCCGGCTTCCAGCTGGCCAGCCACGACCTCGATATCCGCGGCGGCGGCAACCTCTTGGGCGAGGAGCAGTCCGGCCACATCCGCGAGATCGGCGTCGAACTCTATCAGCAGATGCTGGAAGACGCGGTGAACGAGCTGAAAGAGCGGGCAGGGGCCGAGGGCCTGGTCCACGACCGGGGCTGGTCGCCGCAGATCACCACCGGCGCGGCCGTGCTGATCCCCGAGGACTATGTCCGGGACCTCAATGTGCGGCTGTCGCTCTACCGGCGTTTGTCCGACGCCGAGAAGGCCGACGACCGCGAGGCGTTGGCCGCCGAGCTCATCGACCGCTTCGGGCCCCTGCCGCCGGAGGCCGGGCAACTGCTCAAGGTGGTGGCCATCAAGGGTCTGTGCCGCGAGGCCAATGTCGCCAAGATCGACGTTGGGCCGAAGGGCGCGGTGGTGTCGTTCCGCAATGAGAGCTTCAAGAACCCGGCCGGGCTTATTCAATTCGTTCAGAAAAATCAGGTCGCCTGGCGCATCCGGCCGGACAACAAGGTGGTCGTGAAGGGCGAGTGGGAGACCCCCGAGCAGCGTCTCAACGCCGCCGAGCGGGTGCTGACCGAACTGGCCAGGCTGGCCGCCTAGGACGCCGCCTTCGCCGCGCGGGCCTCGGTGAGCAGGCGCGAGGCCCTGAGCGCGATCTCCAGCCGCTGGGCGCAGACCAGGCCCACCGAGATCACCAGGGCGGCGTCGGCGACGGCGGCCACCGGCAGGTGCAGCGCGCCGGCGTTCTCGACGGTGTACATCTTCAGCCCGTAGCGGATGGCGAAGACGCCCAGCACCACCAGCATGCCGATCGGCGAGGCCTGGCTGGTCAGCTCGTGGGTCTCAGGGTTGACCGTGATGTTGGTGAACCGCGCGCGCCACCAGCCGAGCGCGGCGCCCAGGATCAGCGCCAGCAGGTCGATGGCCATCAGGCCGGGCGTCGGCATGCCTTCCTGGCTGAGCGACAGGCCGACCAGCACCAGGATCAGCACCGGCGCGATCCACAGGGTCTCGACCCGCAGCCGGCGGGCCCGCGCGTTGCGCAGGATCACCATGGCCACCGCGATGAGCGGGATCAGGTAGGTCCACATGCCCATGTTGGGCGGCGGCTGCTGCATCGTTTCGCCTTCCTAGCTTGCTTTGCGGGCGTAGGCCTCGGCGGCGGCTTCCTCGAGCGCGCGGCCGGCGGTTTCTCCGGGGCCGACTTCGGCCACCCCCAGATCGAATTCCACCACGAACGGCGGCTTGCCGTCACCCGCCTCGAAGGCGGTGCAGCCGATGACCGCGGCGATCCGCTCGCCGGCCGCCCGCGCTGCGCCGGCCGAGGTGGCGGGCAGGGCGAGCGCGAAGACGTCGGGGCCGAGCCTGGCGGCGGTGTCCTCCACCCGCACCAGCCGGCCGATCATGGAGCCGATCTGCGGGACGGCGCGGGCCAGCCAGCCGCCCTTGCGCACCTCGGCGAGGTCGGAGTTCTCGGCCACCTTCAGCACGCAGACCGACAGCGCCCGGTTGCGCAGCTTCGAGGCCTGGGCGAGGCGCGCCAGGTGGGCGGCGAACAGGTCGCGGGTGAACAGGCCGGTGGCGGCGTCCATCAGGCCGGAGCTGCGGGCGCTCTCCAGCGCCAGGCGGACCGAGGTCTGGCGGCGATAGGCGCGGGCCAGCTCGACGATCCGCCGGGCGGTCTCGCTCTCCGGCGTCTCCGGCGTCGCCACGTCGGTGATGCCGCGGTGATAGGCCTCCGAGGCGGTGACGTAGGATTCCGGGCGCATGTAGAGCACCGCGGGCGTGTGGTAGAGGCGCGTGTTGCGGCGCAGGCCGGCGGCGATGGACAGCGCCTCCTGCGGGTTCTCGCCGGCCCACAGCACCACCGAATCGAACCTGCGCTCATGCAGGTAGTCGAAGGCCGTGTAGGCGGTGAAGGCGCCGACCACCTGCGCCGCGCCGTCCTGGGCGAGCGCGTTGGAGAGCGCCAGGAACTGCGGGGCCGGCTCGCCGATCGCCAGCACCTGATAGGGGCCGTCATCAGGGTCGGGGACGTCGAGGCTGCGGCCGCGATCGGCGAAGGTCTCGACGCGGAGCTCGAACTCCTCCTCGGCCACCGCCGTGCGGACCAGGGTCTCCAGGCGCATGGCGGCCTGGGCCGGATGGATCGGCGCGGCCACCGTCAGGTCGAAGCCGCGCAGCTCCAGCGAGGGATGCGGCTGGCCGACCGCGATGACCGGCAGCCGGCGCGGGGCGCAGGCCTCCTTCAATCGCTCAGCCAGGCCCAGGGCCTCGTCGCCGCCGGCCAGGTCGATGATGGCGGCCTCGATCTGCAGGTCGGCGACCGCGGCCAGCGCCGCATAGGCCCCGCGCGCCGTGACGGTGCGCCAGCCCAGCCGGTCGAGCCCGTCGGACAACGGGCCGGCGAGCGCGTCGTCGCGCGCCACGATCACCACCCGCGCCTGCAAGCCTGCCGCCATGTCCCCCGTCCGCCGCCCGTCGTTCACCGCTCGTCTTACCCGCCCCGAGGCGACTCGGGCAGGGGGCATGAGCAAGCTGCGTCCTAAGGTTGCAACAGCGACGGTTGAGCGGAGGTTACGCAGCCCTTGGCTGACCGCGGGGCATGGCGTCACAATGGGGCAAAGACCGGAGGACCAGATGCGCCAGGGACCGCTGACCAGCCTGAAGATCGTGGAGTTCGCGGGGATCGGGCCCGGGCCGTTCTGCGGCATGCTGCTGTCGGACCTCGGCGCCGACGTGGTCAGGATCGACCGCAAGGGCGGCGGCCGGGGCGGATCGCCCACCGACGTCACCTCGCGCGGGCGGCGCTCCATCGCGCTGGATCTCAAGACGCCGGAAGCCGTCGAGGCCTGCCTGAAGCTGATGGAGGAGGCGGACGCGGTGTTCGAAGGCTTCCGGCCCGGCGTCATGGAGCGGCTGGGCCTCGGCCCGGACATAGCCCTGAAGCGCAATCCGAAGCTGATCTATGGCCGGATGACCGGCTGGGGCCAGACCGGGCCCTACGCCAGCGCCGCCGGCCACGACATGAACTACATCGCCATCACCGGCGCGCTGGCCGCCATCGGCACGCAGGACAAGCCCGTGCCGCCGCTGAACCTGGTGGGCGATTTCGGGGGCGGGGCGCTCTACCTGGCCTTCGGCCTGTTGGCCGGCGTGATCGAGGCGCGCAACAGCGGCAGGGGCCAGGTGATCGACTGCGCCATGAGCGATGGCGCGGCCTCGCTGATGGCCATGTTCTACGGCTTCAAGGCGGCGGGCGTCTGGAAGGAGGCGCGGCGGGCCAACATGCTGGATGGCGGGGCGCACTTCTACGACACCTACCAATGCGCCGACGGCAAGTGGGTCTCGATCGGCGCCATCGAGCCGCAGTTCTACGCCCTGCTGCTGCAGAAGACCGGCATCGACGACCCGGAGTTCGCCCACCAGCACGACCGCGCCAGGTGGCCGGCGCTGCATGACAAGCTGGCGGCGGTGATCGCCACCAGGACCCGCGACGAATGGACCGCGATCATGGGTGGCACCGACGTCTGCTTCGCCCCGGTCCTCGACCTCGACGAGGCGCCGGCCCATCCGCACAACGCCGCGCGCCAGACCTTCGTCGAGGTGGGCGGCGTCACCCAGCCGGCGCCGGCGCCGCGCTTCTCAGCCACCCCCGGCGCCATCCAGGGTCCGCCGCCGAAGATCGGCGCGCACGACCAGGCGGCGCTCAGCGACTGGGGGTTCTCGCAAGGCGAGATCGATGCACTGGCCCGCGCCGGCGCGTTAGGGCTTGAGGCGGTTTCCTGAAGGCCCCGTTCAGATTGGGTTCAGCCGCGGCGGCTCAAAGCTTCCCACGGTCGGTCGTCGCGCTCTCCCGTCCCTCGAAGCGGCGATTGATCCGGATGGAACGACACGCCCATCGGCGGCGCGCTACCCCAACCCGGTGGCGCGCCGTTTTGGCGTCTGCAGGGTTGCACCCTCGTCCATTCCTCCCCAACCTCGCCGCGAATGCCGAGCCCCTCGTTCATCACGCGCCTGCGCCGGGCCGACTGGGATCCGCTCCACTGGCTGCGGCTTGGGTTCCTGGTCACCAGCCGCGCTCTGACCCGGCTCTGGGGCCGCGACGTGATGCTGTTCACCGGCGGGGTGTCGTTCTTCGCCATGCTGGCGATCTTCCCGACGCTGGCCATCCTGATCGGCCTGTTCAGCGTGCTGGCCGACCCGGCGCAGGCGATCCGCGAGGGCGAGGCGCTGTCGACCCTGATCCCGGCCGGCGCGCGCGACCTGTTGCTGCATGAGCTGACGCGGCTGGTGAACACCCCGCACCTGGCCATGTCGACCCAGAGCGGCGTGGCGCTGATCATCGCCATCTACGCCTCGCACCGCGGCTTCAAGGCGCTGCTGGCCGGGCTGTCGTTCATCCACGACGAGGACGAGCCGCACGGCTTCTTCCGCTTCAACCTGATCGCCTTCCTGGTGCTGGTGGGGACCTTCGCGGCCTTGGCGATCATCTCCTCGATCTTCTTCACGCTGAGGATCCTGGGATCCGCCTTCGAGCTGCGGCCGCTGCGCGGCGTGTCGTGGCTGCTCAGCGAATGGACCTGGGCCAGCGCCGGCCTGACGCTGGGCCTGACGCTGATCTATCGCTTCGTCATGTCGCGGCGGCCGGTGGTCTGGCCGGCCTCGGTGATCGGCGGCGTGGTGGCGGCGGCCATGTGCCTGTTCGCCTCCTGGGCCATCGCCTTCTACGTGGAGGGGGTCGCCCACCTGGGCGCCACCTACGGCTCGCTGGCGACGGTGATCGTGTTCCTGATCTGGCTGTCGTGGAACGTGAACGCGATCTTCTTCGGAGGCGCGCTGGCCACCGAGGTCGAGCTGGCCATCGCCGCGACCGCGCCTAAGCCATCGATCCCCGACCTCAGGGGCGCGAAGGTTGTCGTTCCCAGGTCGGGGGCTTCGCGATCAAGAAGCTGAGCACGCCGCCCGCCTCGCCGCGCTCCAGCACCTCGGCGCCGATCTCGGCGGCGAAATGGGGCACGTCGATCCTGGCCAGCGGGTCGTCGGCCAGCAGCCGCACCCGCGCGCCGTCGGCGGCCGCCTCCAGCGCGCGCCGCAGCCGTAGCGTCGGCGCCGGGCAGCGGTGTCCGCGGGCGTCGACCAGAATCTCGTCGGAGGCCATGGCGCGAGCCATAGGGCGATCGGGCGCGGAACCCAAGCTCGGCCTTTGTGCGTTGAGGCGGGACGGCTGGGCAGGCGGGGCGATCCACGGATGAGCTTGGGGGAAGCGTTCGACACGGATGTGCCGGCCCGGCTCGACCGCCTGCCCTGGAGCCGCTTCCACTGGCTGGTGGTGGCCGCGCTGGGCATCACCTGGATCCTCGACGGGCTGGAGGTGACCCTGGTCGGCTCGCTGTCGCCGGCTATCGCCAGCCCCCAGGCGCTGAACCTTTCCGCTGAGCAGGTGGGCCTGACCGGCAGCGCCTACATCCTGGGCGCGGTGCTGGGGGCGCTGGTGTTCGGGCGGCTGACCGACACGCTGGGCCGGCGCAAGCTCTTCACCATCACCGTCGGCGTCTATCTGCTGGCCACCATCGCCACCGGCCTGTCGTGGAATTTCGCGTCGTTCATGCTGTTCCGCTTCATCACCGGGGCGGGGATCGGCGGCGAGTACGGGGCGGTCAATTCGGCGATCCAGGAACTGATCCCGGCCAGGCGCCGCGGCTATACCGACCTGGCGGTCAACGGCACCTTCTGGGTGGGCGCGGCCCTGGGGGCGCTGGGCTCTCTGGTGGTGCTCGATCAGGCCATCGTGCCGCAGGCCTGGGGCTGGCGGCTGGCCTTCGTGGTCGGCGGCCTGCTGGCGCTGGTGATCATCTACGTGCGCCGGTTCATCCCGGAGAGCCCGCGCTGGCTGATGACCCACGGCCGGCCGGAGGAAGCCGCGGCCATCGTCCAGGACATCGAACGCCGGGTGGAGCGGCACACCGCGCTGCCGCCGCAGATCCACCCGATCCCCACGCTGCGCTTCGTGCGCCGCGGCGAGACCAGCTGGGCCGAGATCGCCGCCACCCTGATCCGCACCCACCCGCGCCGCACCGTCCTGGGCATCGTGCTGATGGCCACCCAGGCCTTCTGCTACAACGCGATCTTCTTCACCTATGCGCTGATCCTGACGAAGTTTTACGGGATTCCGGCCCGCAACGTCGGCTACTTCATCCTGCCGTTCGCGCTGGGCAATGTGCTGGGGCCGCTGCTGCTGGGCCGGCTGTTCGACAGCCTCGGCCGCAAGACGATGATCTCGGCGACCTACGGCCTGGCCGGGGTGCTGCTGTGCGTCACCGGCTGGCTGTTCGCCAAGGGCGCGCTCACCGCCGAGACCCAGACGCTGGCCTGGAGCGTCATCTTCTTCTTCGCCTCGGCGGCCGCCAGCGCCGCCTATCTCACCGTCGGCGAGCTGTTCCCGCTGGAGACCCGGGCAGTCACCATCTCGCTGTTCTACGCCTTCGGCACCCTGCTGGGCGGGGTCGGCGGGCCGTGGCTGTTCGGCCGACTGATCCAGACCGGCGAGCGCGGCGAGATCTTCAAGGGCTATCTGCTGGGCGGCGGGCTGATGCTGCTCGCGGCCGTCGTGCAGCTGGTGCTGGGCGTCTCCGCCGAGCGCAAGTCGCTGGAGGCGGTCGCGCCGCCGCTGTCGCTGGCGCCGCTGGACAGCGTCTAGGCGCCGGCCCTAGGCGCTCTGGCGCAGCGGTCCGCGGGCCCGCTCGGCCTTCACCAGACACCAGCCGTCGCAGGTCAGGACGAAGGCGTGCGGCGAACCCCGCCAGCCGTTGGCGGCCGCGGCGCTGCCCGCCCGCTGCAGCAGCCGGCGCCCGCACAGCCGCAGGCACAGGCCGAGCACGATCGGGTCGCGGTCCATCAGCGGGCCGTCGATCGCCGCGCGGAGGAGGGCGCGTTCTTCGGCCGAAAGGTCGTGGTAGTCGCTCATGCAGCGTCTAACGCCGCCGGGCGCGGTCTGTTGCCGCGATGGCCCGGACAAGGCCATCCGCCCTGCGCACGCCTTCGTGCGCCCAGCCTATTTTGCCGGCCTATTTCGACAGGTGCAGCGAGGCGATGGAGCCGGCGATCTGCTGGAAGGTGGCGTCCAGCTGCGCCGAGTTGGTCACGTCGAAATAATGGTCCGCGGCCGAGGCGCAGTTCTGCAGCACGGTGCTGGTGCCGCCGGTGACCTCCACGCGCATGGTGTAGATCTCGATGTCCTTGTCGACCGCCTTCATGTTCGTGCAGAGCTTGGAGAGCCGGTCGTCGAGCGCCGCCGTGCGTTCCGCCTGGGTGTTGTTCGATCCGATCGGCGTGCCGCTGGCCTGCAGCACGCGGCCCTGCCAGGCATAGCCCGCAGCCGAGTAAAACGAGGTGTTGGAGTTGCCGCTGTCGGTCATGGTGTTCTGGCCGTCGGTCATCAGGATGACGATCTTCTTGTGCTTGGGCGTCAGGTAGGCGACGCCGTCGGCGAAGGGGGCGTTGGGCGACAGGGTGTGCCAGCCCCACATTAGGCCCATCGGGATATTGGTGTCGCCGCCGGCCTGCATGGCGTTGATCGCCGTCTTCAGGGCGCTCCAGCCGGTCGACAGCCGCTGCAGGGTCTGCAGGTTGCAGCCCCAGTTCGGACCCATGCCGTTCGAGAAGTCGGGCGAGTTGGAATATTTGGCGATACCGCCCTGGCGCACCTGCCAGGCGGTGCCTTTCGGCTGACTGTCGTTCAGGTAGTCGTTGTAGAACGTGCCGCCGTTGTCCGGCTCGTCGGGCGCGAAGTAGGGCGTGAACAGGGTGGCCCCGGTTCCGGGCGGCGTGTCCTGGATGTCGTAGGGCGCCTGGCGGCTCTCCACGCAGCCCGCCCAGCTCGTGTGCAGGGTGGCGAGCAGGGTGAAGCGGTTGGCCCACTGGGTCCCGGTG
Organism: Phenylobacterium sp.; assembly: GCA_028290945.1. Taxonomy (GTDB): domain Bacteria; phylum Pseudomonadota; class Alphaproteobacteria; order Caulobacterales; family Caulobacteraceae; genus Phenylobacterium. Next base: position 8,351 of record JAQGIV010000054.1, read on the forward strand.
GCCGTCGTGAAGATCTCGTTGTTGATCGGCGACGAGCCGTTCTGGTCGATCCAGGTGGCGGTGGCGAAGCTGGAGCCCACCCGAACCGTGTTCGAGAACGGGATCAGCGAGATCTTGATGGCGTTGGGATCGCCGGTCTGGGCGGCCGCCGCGGACATGGAATCGATGAAGTTGCTGGCGGCGGTCTTCAGGTTGGAGAGCTTGGTCCCGGCCATGGAGCCGGTGTTGTCGAGCACCAGGGCGATCTCCAGTTCGTTGCCGGCCCGCTTCACCTCGGTGTGGGCGCCCACCTTGATCGGCCCGCCGGTGATGGAGCCGATGATCAGCGGCTTCACATTGGCCGCGGCGTTGGCCACCACCGTGCCGCCCGCCCCGAACACGAAGGTGTCACTGGCCAGGGTGACGTCGGAATCCAGGGTCAGGTTCTGGCGGAAGATGCGGTCGCCGGTCGCCTGCAGCACGGTGGGATCGGTGGTCGTCGACTTGGCGGTGGCCAGGGTTGCGGCGTCGAGGGCGTCCTGTAGGATCAGCTTGGCCGCCGTCGCGCGCGCGATATCCAGCGCGCCCAGCGCCGCCAGCGACAAAGGCGCCAGCGCCAGCGCCACCACAACGGCGACGTTGCCGCGACGGTCGGCCAGGACGGATCGAAGGCGGCGAAGCATCGGGTGGCCCGCAAGACGCGCCCCAAGGCAGGCGCCGCAAAGCCGCCAGACTATTCAGACGCGGTTAAACGTCCGCTTCGAGGCGTGGTAAACTGCGGTAAACGCTAATGTTTCACTTGCGGCTAACGTCGCGCCCGCAGACTGGCGCGCCGATCACCCCAGGTGGATTTCGTGCGCAGACGGCCCTTCATCACCGACCAGGACGGCGCGGCCGCGATCGAGTTCGCGCTGGTGCTGCCGCTGCTGATCGGGGTGATCATGGGCACGGTGGAGATCGGCCTGGTGGGCCTGGTCTCCAACACCCTCGACAATTCCGTGCAGGCCGCAGCGCGGACCATCCGGGTCGGCGAGACGACCGCGCCGACCAACGCCAGCGAGTTCAAGACCGCCATCTGCAACGGCATGTTCGAGGGCCAGACCGCCTGCCTCGCCAAGCTGGCGATCAGCGTGCGGCGGTTCTCCGACTTCAACGGCGCCCAGGTCGCCGCCGGCGACGCGCCCACCGACCAGTTCGACAAGGGCGCGCCCGGCGACGTGATCCTGGTGAAGGCCACCTACCAGTGGCCGTTCTTCATGCCGTTCTTCACCCTCGGCTTCGCCCAGTCGGGGCCGACCACCCTGGTGCTGGACGCCCGCACCACCTTCAAGAACGAGCCCTTCGGATGAGAGGGCTGAGCTTCCGCAAAGACCAGCGTGGCGCGGCCGCGGTCGAGTTCGCGCTGATGCTGCCGATCCTGGTCAGCCTGCAGCTCGCCTCGGTGGAGTTGGTGCGCGCCTTCGAGGCGCAGCGCCGGATCGCCCACGTGGCGGCGGCCATGGCCGACGTGATCTCCCAGGGGCCCACGACGACCGGCGCCGACCTCACCGACGCCATGAAGGCCGGCCAGATCCTGGTCAGCCCGTTGCCGACCACCAACTTGAGCCTGAGGATCTCCAGCCTGACCGCCAACGCCCAGGGGACGGTGGCCGTGGACTGGACCCAGAACCAGAACTGGACGGCCTCCGGCTCGGCGAGCGTGCCCAACGGCTACCTGGCCGCCGGCGAGAGCGCCATCGTCGCCGACGTGGCCTACGACTACACCTCGCCGATCCGCTACCTGCTGCCCAACGCCATCCACTTCGTGCGGCACGCCTATGTGCGGCCGCGCCTGACGACCCAGGTGCTGAAGACTGGCTAGGTGAGGGTCCGCACCAGGATGATCAGCATCAGCAAGGCGCCGCCCAGCAGGACGCCGCCGACCTTCAGGGCCAGCATCTCCTCGGGATTGTAGCCGGCCCACAGCTTCGCCTGGCGCAGCCATTCCCTGGCCAGCGAGCCGCCGTCGGTCTCGTCGATGGCCGCCTCCTTGCCGAACTCGCTCGGGATCAGGTCCATCCGGTCGGCCTGGCGATGCAGCCACAGCACGGCGCGCTCGCCATGCGGGCGCAGGCGCTCGACCATCCGCTGCGGCCAGGCAGGGGAGGGTGCTTCGGCCGCGCGGGCGGCATCTTGCAGGTCCAGGTCTGGCATGGGTTCCATGGCGGCGCTCCCACCTCTGGCCGACAACGGCGGAGCTTCTTCGTCGGTTCCCGGAACCATCGGCGCCGTTGCCGATTTGCAGGGCCGGGAGATCGTAATGCCGCTCGTCCTCACCTGGCAGGACATCCTCGTGCGCCTGGCGCTGGCGGTGGCCGCCGGTGCGGTGATCGGGTTCAACCGCGAGGCGCGCAGCCAGGCGGCGGGCCTGCGCACCACGGTGCTGGTCTGCCTGGCCTCCTGCGTGGCCATGGTGCTGGCCAACGAACTGCTCGACACCACGGGCAAGACCCCGGCGAGCTTCGCCCAGATCGACGTCCTGCGCCTGCCGCTCGGCATCCTCTCCGGCATCGGCTTCATCGGGGCCGGCGCGATCATCAAGCGCGGCGACGTGGTGGTGGGCGTGACCACGGCGGCCACCATCTGGTTCATGACCGTCGTCGGCCTGTGCCTGGGCGCGGGCCAGCTGGCGCTGGGCGCTGGGTCCACGGCGCTGGCCTTCGTCCTGCTCGGGGCCCTCAAGTGGGTCGACCTCCACATGCCGCGGAAGTTCCGCGCCGGCCTCACGGTCGACGCCCAGCGCGAGGGCTTCCCGGAGGTCGACCTGCGGCGCAGCGTCGAGGCGGCCGGCCACAGCATCCTGTTCTGGGCGGTGATCTATGAGGAGCGGGCGGCCCGCTACCAGGCCCGCATCGAGCTGGAGTGGCGCGGCCGGGAGCGCGACCGCGGCGAGGAGCCCAGCTTCGTCAAGGCCATCGCCCTCAACCCGGCGGTGCTGCGCGCCGAGTGGGAGCCGGCGCAGACCGGCGTCTGACCACCTGTCGCCGGAGTATCAAGAAACCGGCGCCGGACTGTAGCAAATCCTCATCATGGTCGGCGTGGGGTTTGGGGGCAGGACGGATGGCGCTTGCCCGCCGCGTTGGGGGCTGCGCCACGGATGCGCTACGCGATAGTTCGCAGGATCGAAGGCGAGGCGCCGCCCGCCGCGCAGCGCCGTTGGGTCCAGATCCATGGCTGCGATGTCATCGTCGAGCAGGGCGAGCCGAACCGCGAGGACCAGCGCGCCCTGCGCAACCTGCTGGGCCGCCTTCGCGCCGACGACGAGGTGCTGATCAGCAGTCTCGAGCTGCTGCAGATGTCCACCGGGGAGCTGGCGGTCCTGCTGCGCCGGTTCTTTGAGGTCGGCGTCAGCCTGAAGCTGGTGGGCGCCTCGACGGTGATCAATGTGGTCGGCGCCGGCGGGACGCCTCGCATGCTGTCGCTGCTCGCCGATCACGAGACGCGGCGGCCCAGCCGGCCGCCGACCTCGCAACGCTCGCGGGCCAATCTGAAGTCGCTGAGCCGCTACCAGCTCGACTATGCGGCGGCGCTGCGCCGTCAGGGCCATCCGATCCGCACCATCGGCCTGCTCTTTCAGATGACGCCCAACGAACTGCTGCAGCTGATCGGTGGCGACCCTCTGGACGAGGCCGAAGCCTGACGCCGGGACCGGGCTGCGCGGCCGTCGCGCCCGACCGATGACCGACGCGGAACCGTCACGGACCCGAGACCGCACCGTCACGATCAACCTCTAATAGCCGATGTCGGGCAGGGCGGCGCCGCAGCGCAGCGCGATATCGCGCGGCGAGCAGGTCGGTGACGCCGAGTGAAAAAAAAGGGGCTAGCCTGATGAAATACCTGATGACCACCGCGGCGTGGAGCTGCTTTGCCTTGGGCGTGGCCAGCCCGGCCTTCGCGGCGGACGCCGCGGCGGACGTCGCCGTGACGCTCGATCAGGTGATCGTCACCGCGACCAAGACCGAAACCGACCTTCAGAAGACCCCCATCGCCATCTCGGTGATCGACGGGGCGCAGATGGCCGAGCGGCACGCCGAGAGCCTGATCAGCCTCCAGGACGGGACCATCCCGTCCCTGCGCATCGCCACCTTCGAAGCCCGGCAATCGGCGCTGACCGTCGGCATCCGCGGCATCGTGCCGTTCGACGCCAACCAGACCGCCCGCGACCAGGGCGTCGGCGTCTATATCGACGGCGTCTATCTTGGCCGCCAGCAGGGCCTGAACACCGCCCTGTTCGACCTTGAGCGCCTCGAGGTCCTGCGCGGCCCGCAAGGCACCCTGTTCGGCCGCAACACCGAGGGCGGCGCGCTGAGCATCGTCACCAAGGCTCCAAGCGGCGTATTCGGTGGCCGGGTCACCGTCGGTGCGGGCAACTTCGGCTCCTACAACGCCGAGCTGCACCAGGACTTCCAGGAATTCGCCAATATCTCGGTGAAGGTCGACGCCCTGGTCCAGCACCAGGATCCGACCACCACCAACCCGATGAACGGCCAGGCCGGCTGGAACCAGTACGACCGCAAGGGCGGCCGGGTCACCGCCCTCTACAAGCCGAACGACGCCTTCAGCGCCCAGGTCTCGGCTGACTACGCCAAGGACTACAACACCCCGTTCTTCAGCCAGCTGGTCAACTACAACGTCTATGGCAAGCGCGTCCGCACCCTGGCCGAAGTTCAGGCCGGTCCCGCCGGCGCTCCGGCCGGTACGATCAACCCGCTGGCGTCCCTGGTTCAGGTTCACCCCGACCGGCAGTCGTCCTCGGACATCGGCACCATCCAGCAGCCCAGCCTCGACAAGACCGGCGGCGTATCGGCGGTCCTGAAGTACAAGGTCTCGCCCGACCTCGAGCTGCGCTCGATCACGGCCGCCCGCGCCGTCGGCACAAACCAGTGGGACAACTCCGGCATCGAAAGCCGCAACGTCTTCGCGCCGAGCACCACCCCGGGCGTTGGGACAGCCGGGCTGTTCGGGCGCTACAGCCTGTCGGACCTCTACCAGCGCCAGTTCAGCGAGGAACTCCAGGCGGTCGGCAGCTTCGGCGAGTCCTTCACCTACGTGGGCGGCCTCTACTACTTCAAGGAGCACGCCAAGGAATCCGCGGCCACGCCGCTGACCAACCAGTGGAACGCCGACGGCACGGCCTTCATCATCCGCAATCCCCTCGGCGTCGGCGCGTTTCCGCCGAACGGGAACGTGCAGGGCTGGCAGTACGGCACACGCTTTATCGCCCGCGCCAGCCACGCCGACGCGGAAAGCACCGCGGCCTACGGCCAGGGCACTTACACGCCGGCCTCGATCCCGGCCCTGCACCTGACCGTCGGCGGCCGCTACACCAACGACAAGCGCAACGGCACGCTCTATATCGTCAGCGGCAAGGCGACGAATTTCAACTTCACCTACGACAAGAGCCGCTTCGACCCGCTGGTCAACGTGGCCTACGACGCGGCTGACAACATCAGCCTCTACGCCAAATACTCGACCGGCTACCGCGCCGGCGGCGCCAACGACCGCTCGGCGACCTTCCAGGCCTTCGACGCTGAAGAAACCAAGGCCTACGAAATCGGCGCCAAGATGGACCTCTTGGATCGGCGTCTGCGGGTGAACCTGGCGGCCTACGCCATGGACCGCAGCAACACCCAGATCGACTTCGACAACGTCGACACTACGCCGGGCAGTCCGACCCTAGGCGCCCACACCGAGGAGACGCGCAACGCGCCGGGGATCTCGAAGATCAGGGGCGTCGAGCTCGACGTGACTGCCAAGCCCATGGAGGGCATGACGGTGGGCTTCTCCTACGCCTACACCGACGTGAAGATCCCCGCCGCGCCGTTCCCCTTCCCCGGCAACTCGGCCGTCCCGCTGGGCTCGCCGTTCCCGGTGAACGTGGTCTACACTCCGCCCAACGCGGCCTCGGCCTACATCGACTACGAGATGCCGGTGGGCAATCTGACCTTCCGCAGCCACCTCGACGCCAACTACGCCGACGCGCAGTACGCCTTCCAGACCGAGTTCGCCGATGTGTCGCCGACCGGAACCTCGGTCCAGCACGTGGCGGTGAAGACGGACTCCAGCTTCATCGTCAACGCCAACCTGGCCCTGGCCAACATCAACATGGGCGGCGGGGGCGCCACGGCGACGCTGTCGCTGTGGAGCCGCAACCTGCTCGACGAGTCGCACATCTATCGTATCTCGGGCGCCAACCGCGGCACGATCGGCGATTACGCCAACTTCAATCCGCCCCGCACCTACGGCCTGGAGCTGCGCGTTAAGTACTAGGAACGGCGCCGCTCCTGAAATGACGAAGGACGGCTCCCCCAAGGAACCGTCCTTCTCATTTTCCTACAAACTGCATGTTCCTACAGACTGCATGGCGGACAGGGTGGGATTCGAACCCCCCGCGCGGCTGCGCCGCGCTTTTGCCTTGGCTTAGTGGGTTCGAACCCACGGCGAGGCCGCGCCGAACTCGGATGGCGGACAGGGTGGGATTCGAACCCACGGTGGGCTTGCACCCACGGCGGTTTTCAAGACCGCTGCCTTAAACCACTCGGCCACCTGTCCCCAAGGCCCGGTCCCCGGAGGCGCGGTCGCCTATAGCAGCGCGGGGCGGGGGGCTCCACCGCAACCACCTGTTAACCGTGCTGCAAACTTCCGCGGCGATTCTCAACCCTCAAGTCCGAGGGGAGTTCAGGCGCATGCGGCGCGGCGCGACGGTCCGATACGCGATCCTGCTGATGGCCGGCGCCTCGCTGTGCGCCTGCGCCAGCGTGCATCCGGAGTATTCCGCCCACCAGCCGACGCACCGCGCCAGGACCGACGCCGCGCCGCGCTACAAGGTCGGCTCGCCCTATGAAGTGGGCGGCATCTGGTACGTGCCGAAGGAACAGCCGGACTACAACCAGACCGGCACGGCCTCCTGGTACGGCGACGCCTTCCACCTGAAGCCGACGGCCAACGGCGAGATCTTCGACAAGGACATCGCCAGCGCCGCCCACACCACCCTGCCGCTGCCGTCGCTGGTGGAGGTGACCAACCTCGACAACGGCCGGAGGCTGACCGTGCGGGTCAACGACCGCGGCCCCTTCGTCGACAACCGCATCATCGACCTCAGCCACGAGGCGGCCCGCCAGCTGGGCTACGACCGCCAGGGGCTGGCGCATGTGCGGGTCCGCTACCTGGGGCCGGCGCCGCTCTATGGCGAGGAAACCCGCCGCTACGCCTACCTGGCGCCCAAGCCCGCCCCGGCCGCCGCCGCGCCGCCGCCACCCCCGCCGCGTCGGGAGCCGGAGGTCGTGCTGACCTCCGCGCCGCTGCCGAAGGCTCCGGAGCCGATCGTCGAGGCCACGCTGGCGCCGCTGCCCAAGGTGATGGCCGTGGCGACCCAGCCGATGGCCGCCGTCGCCGCGCCGAAGATCGAGGTCGCGGCCGGCGCCTTCCGCGTCCAGGCCGGCGCCTTCTCCACGCCTGAGAACGCCCAGCGCGCCGTGGCCCAGCTGGCCGCGGCCGGCATGGCCCGGGTGGAGCCGCTGGCGCGCGGCGGGACGACGCTCTACCGGGTGGTGCTGGACGGCGCGGCCGACCAGGACTCCGCCGAGCTGCTGCGGGAAAAGGTCGCCGAGGCGGGCTTCGCCGACGCGCGGGTCATCCGGCCGTTCTAGAGCGCTAGACTTCCGGCCCGAACTGGCCATCTTGGGGCCGTGACGCGCGGGCGGTTCATCACATTCGAAGGCGGGGAGGGGGCGGGGAAATCCACCCAGCTCAAGCGCCTTGTCGCGCGTCTGGAGGCGCAGGGCCGCGAGGTGGTGGCCACGCGCGAGCCGGGCGGATCGCCGGGCGCCGAGAGCATCCGCGACCTGGTTTTGAACGGCGCCGCCGACCGATGGAGCCCGGTCACCGAGACCCTGCTGATGTACGCCGCCCGCCGCGACCACGTGGAGCGGGTGATCCGGCCGTCGCTGGCGCGCGGCGCCTGGGTGGTCTGCGACCGCTTCGCCGACTCGACGCGCGCCTATCAGGGGGCCGCGGGCGGGACCGATCCGCGGCTGATCGCGGCGCTGGAGACCTACATCCTGGAGGAAGTGCGGCCCGACCTGACGCTGATCTTCGACTTCCCGCCGGAGATCGGCCTGCACCGGGCCACGGCGCGGCCCGGCGCGGAGATGCGCTTCGAGAGCAAGGGCATGGCCTTCCACGAGCGGCTGCGCGAGGGCTTCCTGGCCGTCGCCAAGGCCGAGCCGGAGCGCTGCGTGGTCATCGACGCCGACGGCGAGATCGAGGCCGTGGAGGCCGCCGTCTGGGCGGCGGTGCAGGCGAGGCTGCCCATCCTGCCGGATCACGGCCATGGCTGATTTCGAGGTCCCGCACCCGCGCGAGGTCTTCGAATTGGAGGGCCACGACGCGACGGAGGCGGCCTTCGAGGCGACGCGCGCCCGCGGCCGGCTGCACCACGCCTGGCTGCTGACCGGCCAGGAGGGGCTCGGCAAGGCGACCTTCGCCTATCGCGCCGCCCGCCGGCTGCTGGGCGCGCCGCACGACCCGGCCTACGGCGTGCTGGGCGTCGATCCCGGCCATCCGGTGAGCCGCCAGGTCGCCGCCCGGTCGCACCCCGACCTGCTGGTTATCGAGCGGATCGGCGAGGACGGCAAGGTCCGCAAGGTGATCCCCGTCGACGAGGCTCGGCGGCTGTCGGAATTCTTCTCCAAGTCGCCGGCCAGCGCGCCCCACCGCGTGGCCATCGTCGACGCCGCCGACGACCTGAACCTCAACGCCGCCAACGCCCTGCTGAAGACCCTCGAGGAGCCGCCGCCGAAGGGCGTGCTGCTGATGGTCAGCCATTCCCCCGGCCGGCTGTTGGCCACCATCCGCTCGCGCTGCCGCAGGTTGGCGTTCCAGCCCCTGCCGCTGAAGGAGACCGCCCGCTTCGTCCGCACCCGGGCCGAGGTCACCGACGAGGCCTCGCTGCGGCTGGCCAGCATGGCGCAAGGCGCGCCGGGCCGCGCCCTGGCGCTGGCCGCGGCCCAGGCCATCACCCTGGACGACGCCGCCCGCGCCATCCTCGCCGACCTGCCGCAGCTGGATGAAGGCCTGGCGCTGTCGCTGGCCGACAAATTCCGCGGCGGCGAGGGGCAGACGCAATTCAACCTGCTGTTCGAACGGCTGGCCGAGCGGGTCCACGACCAGACCGCCGGCTGGGCGGGGCAGGGCGCCAGGGGGCTTTCCGGGCCGCTTGATCGCTGGGCGCAGGCGTGGGAGACGCTGCAGCGCCTGCCGCGGGAGGTCGAGGCGTTGAACCTCGATCGCGCCGATGCGCTGTTCACCGCGCTCACCGAACTGCGCCAGGCCGCCAAGGCCTGAGCGCTCCTGAAGATGTTCCTGGCATGCTGATCGACAGCCACGTCAACCTGCACGCGCCCCAGTTCGACGAGGACCGCGAGGCGGTGATCACCCGCGCGCTGGCGGCCGGCGTGCGGCTGATGGTCAATATCTGCGACAAGGTCTCGAACTATCCCGCCGTGCGGCTGGTGGCCCAGCATCCGGACATCTGGTGCACCGTCGGCACCCACCCGCACGAGGCCAAGGAAGACCCCGGCCTCTCGCCTCAGACCCTGGTCGAGATCGCCGCCGATCCCCGCGTGGTCGGCGTTGGCGAATGCGGCCTCGACTTCCACTACGACCTCAGCCCGCGCGACGTGCAGGCCGCCGTGTTCCGCGCCCATTGCGCCGCGGCGCGGGAGACCGGCCTGCCGCTGGTGGTGCACACCCGAGAGGCCGACCAGGCGATGGGCGACATCCTGGAGGACGAGCACGACAAGGGGGCCTTCCCGATCCTCATGCACTGCTACACCTCGGGCGCGGAGCTGGCGGCGCGCTGTGCGGCGCTGGGCGCCTGGTTCTCCGTCTCCGGCATCGCCACCTTCAAGGCCGCCGAGGACGTCCGCGCGGTGATCCGCGACATGCCGGGCGAGCGCATCATGCTGGAGACCGACTGCCCCTATCTGGCCCCCACGCCCTACCGCGGCCGGCGCAACGAGCCCGCCTTCCTGCCGCATGTGGCCGCCAAGCTGGCCGAGATCCGCGGCTGGAGCCTGGCCGAGACCGAGGCGCGCACCGCCGACGCCTTTTTCGCCCTGTTCCAGCGGATCGCCCGGCCGTGAGCGGCAGCCTGGAGATCACCATCCTCGGCTGCGGCTCCTCCGGCGGGGTGCCGCGCGCCGATGGCGACTGGGGCGCCTGCGATCCAGCCAATCCGAAGAACCTGCGCAGCCGCTGCTCCCTGCTGGTCCGCCGCCGGGGCGAGGGGGCCGAGGCCGAGACGACCGCCATCGTCGACACCTCGCCGGACCTGCGCCTGCAGACCGCCACCGCCGGCGTGAAGCGGCTCGACGCCATTCTGTTCACCCACGACCACGCCGACCAGGTGCACGGCATCGACGACGTCCGCGCCTTCTTCCAGCGCCAGCAGGCGCGCATCCCGGCCTTCATGGACGCGCCGACCGAGGCCAGCCTGATGCGCCGCTTCGGCTACATCTTCGAGGGCGAGGGGGGCTATCCGGCGATCTGCGACCGCCACCGCCTGCCGCCGCACGGGACCCACTGGACGATCGAGGGGCCCTCGGGGGCGATCCCGGTGGTCACCTTCGACCAGGACCACGGCGGGGTTCGTACGGCCGGCTACCGGTTCGGCGGCGTCGCCTATTCCAGCGACGTGGTTAACCTGGACGAGGCGGCGTTCGAGGCGCTGGCCGGCGTCGAGGTGTGGATCGTCGATGCGCTGCGCTTTCGGCCGCATCCGACCCACGCCCATGTGGCGCGGACGCTGGAATGGATCGCGCGGGTGAAGCCGGCGCGCGCCATCCTGACGAATCTGCACATCGACCTCGACTATGCCGACCTCGGCGGGCAGCTGCCGCAGGGCGTCGAGGCAGCCTATGACGGGCTTCGTTTCGAACATCAACTGGCAGCAGGATTGTCTTGATATCACAGCCGCTTAAGCTCGGTTTCCTCGCGTCCGGCGCAGGCTCCAGCGCGCGCGCCATCGTCGGCGCGATCCGCAGCGGCGAACTGGCCGCCGAGGCGCGGCTGATGGTCAGCAACAACAAGGGCGCGGCGGCGCTGGACTTCGCGCGCGACGCCGGGATCGCCAGCCTCTACGCGCCAACCCAAGCCGATCCGGCCGCGGCCGACGGCAAACTGGCCGATGAACTGGCCGCGCACGGCGTCGAACTGATTGTTCTGTCGGGATATTTGCGCCAGTTGGGGCCGGTGACGCTGGGCCGCTACGCCGGTCGCGTGCTGAACATCCACCCGGGTCCGCTGCCGGACTTCGGCGGCCACGGCATGTACGGCCGCCGCGTGCACGAGGCCGTGCTGGCGGCGGGGGTGGCCGAGAGCGGCATTGTCATCCACCTGGTGGACGCGGAGTACGACCGCGGCCCGGTGATCGCGCGCCGCAGCGTCGAGGTCAGGCCCGGCGACACGCCGGAGGCACTGGAAGCCCGGGTGAGGGCGCTGGAACCCGGCTTTTTCGTCGAAACCCTGCAGCGGATCGCCCGAGGCGACCTCGATCTGCCCTGAGTCCCGTTGGGCCTCGGCATATTTCCGATAATCTATCTTAGGCGCGATATAGATGTAGCCGCGAAACCAAGTGACTGCGCCGAGCCCCCGCTCGCGGGTTCAGGCTGGGATGCCTTCCACCTTGGGCGCCCGAAAGCCCATGGAGGCCCAGGCGGCCAGCAGCTTCCACATGAACCTGCCAGCGTGGCCGGCGTAGCTGGGTGCGTCGTCCGGCAGCACAGCCCCTTCGGGCCGATCGGCGGTCATGACCCGCATTTCCAACGGCGGGACATCATCAGGCAAGCGAGCGCGATACACCGTCAGCCAATGGCCCTTGGTGAAATCGAGGAACATCGCCGAGTTGCAGCAGGTCGCGACCATGCGCCGTGTTGGCGAGTCGGCTTTGAGCCGGCGTGCTTCCATTCGCTCACAGCCCCGCACGCATCGAACGCGGTCCTTGCGGTAGAGAACAAAATCGGTCCCGCCATCGGCATCGAGCACCGGCGGCGCATCGGGAAGCTGCTCTATCTGCCGGCCCGCCTCCTGGCAGCTCGCGCAGTAGCAGACAGCGTGCACGATCGGCGCGCCCGCGACTTCCAACACGACTGCGCCGCATCGGCATGATGCGGTCAGGGATCGGTGTTGTTTTGCGCTCATGGGACTCCGTATCACTGGGCGCGGCCGGATGTTAATCGCCCGGCCCTGACATTTCCAACCGGCAGATCCCGTGACATCTCTAACCCGCATAGACAATGGATACGGGGGACGAAGAACCGGTCGCCCGCCTCCCCTCCAGCGGTCCGGAGGTTGCGCTTCCGGCAAACGCGCCTAGGTTTAGGTCGAGGGACCCGGGAATCGAGAAAAGCCATGCGCATCGTCGTTCTTGCGGCCGCGGCCGCCCTGACCACCGGCCTTGCCGGCGCCGCCTACGCCGCCCCGGCCGCCGTGGACGTCACCATCGGCCCGAAGCTGCAGGCCAAGGCGGACAAGACCTACGGCAATCGCGACGTCCGCGACCTGGCCGCCCAGCTGCGCAAGGACGTGCAGCGCGAGCTCACCAAGACCGGCGCCTATGACGGCGCCCGGATCGAGCTGGTGCTGGCCGCCGCCACCCCCAACCATCCGACCTTCAAGCAGCTCAGCGACCGGCCCGGCCTGTCATCGCAGAGCTTCGGCGTGGGCGGCGCCGAGATCGACGGCCGCATCATCGCCGCCGACGGCCACGAAACGCCGGTCCACTACCGCTACTACGAGAGCGACATCCGCTGGGCCTATGGCGCCGGCGTCTGGAGTGACGCGGAAAACACCCTCGACCAGTTCGCCCACCGCCTGGCCCGCGGCCAGACGCTGGCCAGCCGCTGATCGGCCCACAAGCCGGTTGCGCCCGAAAGCGGCGCGCGGTCTGATCGCCGCGCGCCGTTTCGCTGTCCGGCGCCCGGGATTCCCATGACCAAGCCTGCCCCGCCCGCCGAGCTGCGGCCGATCGACCGTCTGATCGCCATCATGGCCAGGCTGCGCGACCGCGAGCACGGCTGCCCGTGGGACATCGAGCAGACCTTCGCCACCATCGCGCCCTACACCGTCGAGGAAGCCTATGAGGTGGCCGACGCCGTCGAGCGCGGCGACCTGAGCGACCTGCGCGACGAGCTCGGCGACCTGCTGCTGCAGGTGGTCTTCCATGCGCGGATGGCTGAGGAGCAAGGCGTCTTCGACTTCGACGACGTCGCCCGCGCCATCAACGACAAGATGGTCCGCCGCCACCCGCACGTGTTCGGCGACGAAACCTATGCGTCGCTGGCCGAGCAGAAACAGGGCTGGGAGGCGCTGAAGGCGGCCGAGCGCCAGGAGAAGGGCCGCGCCGCCAGCCTGCTGGACGACGTGCCGACCGGCCTGCCCGCCCTCACCCGCGCCGTCAAGCTGTCGAGGCGCGCGGCCGGCGTCGGCTTCGTCTGGCCCTCGGCCAAGGAAGTGCTGGAGAAGCTGGACGAGGAGGTCGGCGAGCTGAAGGCCGAGATCGCCGCCGGCGACCTCGAAAAGGCCCGCCAGGAGATGGGCGACGTGCTGTTCGTGGTGGCCAACCTGGCCCGCACCCTGGACGTCGATCCGGAGGATGCGCTCAGGGCCACCAACGCCAAGTTCGGCCGTAGATTCCGCTACATCGAGGCGAAGCTCGCCGAGCGCGGCAAGACCCCGGAGCAATCCGACCTCGCCGAGATGGACGCGCTCTGGGACGAGATCCGCACCGCCGACAAGGGCTAGCCGGCGAAGGCGGCGGCCTCGCGGGCCAGGTCGGGCCAGTTCGCTTCGAATCCCACTGTCACCCATTCCTTCATGGGCCGGCCCTTGTTGGCGTCGAACGGCGCGCCCACGCCGGTGGCGATCAAGGCCTGCACGCGCGCCGCGGGGAGCTTCAGCAGCAGGCGCTCGCCGCGCAGCGTCGCTATCAGCTTGCCGCTGCGCATCAGGCCGCCGCGCGAGAAGCCGCGGGCTTCGGACAGCCGGACGTCCGGCTCATCGTCGAAGGCGGCGATCACCGCCGCGAACCGTTCGGACGCAGTCTCCACGCTAGTGAGGCCTTATCTCGGCCTGTGGGAACAGCTGTTCGAATTGGCCCATCGCTTGCGGCGACAGGCTGACGGCCAGGCGGACGGAGCCGTCCTTGCCCTCGTTGCGCTCGATGACGCGGCCGTGGCGGTAGAGCCAGGCGATCGCCGCGCCCTCGCCCGCCGGCGCATAGACGTCGACCGGCGGCGCCTCGTCCACCAGGCCCGCGATAGCGGACAGCAGCTGCGGACAGCCCTCCCCGGTCACCGCGGAGACCAGCACGGCCGGGGGATGGGCCCGACG
>JAQGIV010000171.1 GCA_028290945.1 Phenylobacterium sp.
CTCGGCGGTGGGCGGCATCCTGGCCACGGCCGCAGGCACCGCGGCCGGCGGGCCGCTGGGCGGCGCCGCGGCCGGCTTCGTCGGCAACAAGCTCGGCGGCGGGGTGGCGCGGACCGTCAAGAAGGTGTTCGGGCGCGGCAAGAAGAAGGACCAGGCCCCGGCGGTCGACCAGGCCGACGCGCCACCGCCGGCTGCGGCGCCGGAGCCGGCTACTTCGCCGTCCGGACCGGGTTGAGCCTGGCCAGTCCGCCGCCCGGCAGGTGCGCCTCGTAGAGGCCGAACCGCGGGTCGGGCTGCATGTAGTCGCTGGAGACGTACTGGGCGCCGGAGGCGAAGGCCTGCTTCTGGCGCTCGTACTCGCCCCTGCGCGCCTCGTAGGTGTCGGCGTCGGCGCGGGTGCGCACGATGTAGCCGGCGCGCACGTCGTTCTGGATGCGCCCCTGCAGCTCGGCCGGCTCGTTGAGGGTGAGATAGGCGGCGGCGGGCGAGTCTTCGCTGGGGCTGTTGATGAAGCAGACGCGGCCCTCCAGCGACTTGCGGGCGCCGCGATAGACCGCAACCACGTCAGGGCCCTCGTCGATGGCGAACATGAACTTGCCGCGCGCCGCCTTGAGCTTTGGCCAGGCGCCGGCGAGCACGGCGTCGCGCAGGGTCTTGTGCTTGCCCTGGACCTTGTCCGGCGTGATCAGTTCGTTCGGCTTGAAGACCGAGCGGATCTCGGCGTCGACCGCGTCCATGGCCTTGGCGTCGAAGGCCAGCAGCTTCACCGCGCCCGGCACTTTGATCTGGTCCTGCTTGAGATTCATGATGATCAGGACCGGCACGTGGTCGGGATGGGCCTGCGACCAGGCGCGGATCTCCTTCAGGCAATCCACGAACAGCGGGCAGACCGAGCGGTAGTCGATGTCCGGCACGTGCAGCACCTTCATGCCCGGCCGGGCCATGGGCGTCAGGTCGTAGGGCGTGGTGTCGGGGACCACCTTGCGGAACAGCGGGGTCGAATAGCGGCCGCCATCGGGGTCGTAGACGTAGTCGAGCTCCAGTTGCCGTGCACCGGTGTTGAGCTGGTCGGTGAGCCGGATGTGGCTGTAGTCGAGCTCGATGGCGGCCTTGGCGTTGGCCTTGCGCAGCTGCTCCATCTCCTTCGGCGCGATGGCCATCTTGTAGGAGTTGTGGGTGCCCAGGACCTGCAGGCTGTTCATCGGCAGGGCGTCGACGGTGGCGCGCGTGCAGCCGGGCTTTCCCGAGGGACGCTCCAGGTCGCAGGACGCGGAAACCGCCAGCGCGGCGGCGAACAGTGCGGCGATCATCGGCCCCTCCCTTTGCTTTGCCGGGATGGTGACGGCGAATTGTGACGCTGGCTACCACCGCGCCTTCAGGCGAAGTGGAAACCGGTTCGCCGCCCGGGAGGCGCGCCGGCAAAAAATCGATGGTCGCGCAGCCGGACGCAAAAGTGGGGACCACTTTTGCTGGCTGTCGCTACCAGCGGATGGAGATCGGCTCGGCCGGCAGACGATCGGCCAGGACTTCGCCGAGCAGCGCCGGCAGGTCCGGCGGGAAGATGCGCTCGTCGGTGGCCAGCAGCTCGGCGTGGGTCCACCAGCGGATGTCGTCGATGAACTGATGCTCGTCGGCCTGCCAGCCGTGGCGCACGGGATCGCCGCCCGGGCAGCGGGCCAGCAGGTAGTGCTCGTCCATCCAGACGGTCTCCGTGGCCAGCGCCATGGCCCCCTCGCGGCGCCAGACCACCGGGCCCAGCTCGAAGGCCTGGAAGCCGGTCTCCTCGACGATCTCGCGGGCCGCGGCCTCGGCGATGGTCTCGCTGGGCATGGCCCCGCCGCCCACCGTGAACCAGGCGCCGCGCCCCTGCGGCCGGCTCGGCAGGCGGCCCTTCATCAGCAGGATGCGGCCGTCCGGATCGAGCAGCAGCACCCGGGCGGTGAGGCGTCGTCGCATGGCGCGTTCCGGAAACCTTAACGGGTGGCGGCGCAATATCGCGCCCCTGTCCGCCTATTCACCGAGGGTTGGATGCCCGACGAGATCCGCACCGGCAAGCACGACCTGGTCGTCCGGGTGGCGACGCTGGAGCTGCTCGTCTCCGACCTCATCGAGCTGCTCTGGCGCATCGACCCGCGGGCCATGGACCAGCTGGCGCACGACGCCGACCACGACCTGCAGATCCAGCACAACCGCACCCCGCTGCCGGCCGGAGAGCACCAGCGCTTGCGGCTCTACAGCGTGCTGCAGGACCGCAGCCGCCGGCTGCTGCACCGCCGCGGCCGCCAGGGCGAGGCGGCCTGAGCCCGAAACGCCGGGTTAAGCTCTGCCCGTTAGGCTTTGCGCCCAACAACGGACGCGGGGAGACCCGGTGAAGGTCGGTTCCCATCGGCTGCTCGGGTTCGCGTTCGCAAGCGCCGACCTGCTCCTCGAGATCGCCCCCACCGGCGCGATCGCCTTCGCCGTGGGCGCGGGCGAGGCGCTGTCCGGCTCGGCGGAGCTGTCGCTGGTGGGCCGCGCCTGGCGCGACTTCGTGGCCACCCCCGACTGCGACATGATCGAGGCGCTGTTCGACGGGCTGGAGCCCGGCCGGCGCTCCGGCCCGGTGCTGGTGCGGCTGGCCGCGCACAAGGACGGCGTGCCGCGCGCCGCCACCTTCTCCGCCTTCCGCCTGGCCGAGAACGGCGGCAACGTCTCCTGCGCCCTGTCGCGGGCCTATGTGGACAGCGCCCCCGACGCCGGCCGGCTGCACGACCGCCAGGCCTTCGAGAGCCTGGCCGCGACATTGCTTGAGACCGCCCGTTCCACGGGCGCGGACCTGGAACTGGCCCTGGTCGAACTGGCCGGCCTGACGGCGGCCCGCGCCAAGGCCTCGCCCGAGGACCGCGGCAAGCTGGAAGCCCGGCTGTCGGGCGTGCTGCGCGCCCAGGCGCACGGCGGCCAGGCGGCGACCGAGTTGGGCGACGACCGCTTCGCCCTGGTGCGCAGCCGCGGCGAGGCGGCCGAGGTCCTGGTGCGCCGCATCGCCCGCCTGCTGGCCGACGGCCTGGAGGTGGCGCCCGCCGCCGACCTGATCCCGCTGACCGGCGAGAAGGACCCCAAGCGCGCCATCCGGGCGCTGCGCTATTCGCTGGACAGCTTCCTGCGCGAGGGGGTCGGCGGGGCCGCGGCGGCGAACCTGTCGGAAGCGCTCAGCAAGGCCATGGAGCGCACGCTGATGGAAGTCGGCGCGCTGGGCGAGGCGATCCGCGAGCGCAAGTTCCGGCTGGTCTACCAGCCGGTGGTGCGGCTGAAGGACGGCGCCCTGCACCACTACGAGACCCTGGTCCGCTTCGACGAGGACGAGAGCCCGTTCCCGCAGATCCGCATGGCCGAGGAGCTGGACCTGATCGAGTCGCTCGACCTGGCGGTGCTGGAGCAGGCGGTGCGCACGCTGGCTGGCGACGCGGGGCTGAAGCTGGCGGTCAATGTCTCCGGCCGCACGATCATGAGCCCGGCCTACATCAATGCGGCGTGCCAGATGGTGCAGACCCACCCCGCCATCCGCGGCCGGCTGCTGTTCGAGCTGACCGAGAGCGCGGCGATCGAGGACCTGGCCCAGGCCGACCGCCACCTGCAGGCGCTGCGCGGCGAGGGCTGCCAGGTGTGCCTGGACGACTTCGGAGCCGGCGCGGCCTCGCTCGCCTATCTGCAGCAGCTTCGGCTGGACATCGTGAAGATCGACGGCCGCTACATCCGCGACCTGCAGGCGGGCGGCCGCGAGGCCACCTTCGTCAAGCACGTGGTCAAGATGTGCGCCGAGATGGGCGTCCGCACGCTCGCCGAGATGGTCGAGACCGAGGAGGCGGAGATCGCCATCCGCAAGGCCGGCGTCGACCTGGCCCAGGGCTGGCGCTACGGCGCGGCCGCCGACACCCCGCTGCCGCCGATCGGCAAGCTGAAGCCGGGGCGGTCGAACATGCGGCCGGGGCTGAGCCGCGCCGCGGGTTAGCGCCGCCTCTCCCCGCCTGCGGGGGAGAGGAGTCATCGCGCAACTGTGATTCGGGCCTATGGCGCAGCCCGAAGTCCGGGCGTAGGCTTCCGTCGTCAGGGCGGTTGCGCGCGCCTGGTTTGGTCACGCGACCGCCCTCAACTGCGCCATGGATGCGTCTGACCCGGGGAACTTCGGGGGCGTCTGTGGCGCCCGAGGTGATGGGAGACGACCATGCCGATCCAATCCACGGGGTCCGTCCGCGCCCTGGCGCTCGCGGGCCCCACGAGCTCCGGCAAGACGACGCTGATGGAAGCCCTGTTGACGGTCACCGGCGCGGTGTCGCGCTCCGGCGGCGAGATGGTGGGCGACGCGAGCCCGGAGGCCCGCGCCCGCGGCCATTCCGTCGAGCTGAACCTCGCCGGCTTCGACTTCATGGGCGACCACTACCAGGTGGTCGACTGCCCCGGCTCCCTGGAATTCTGCGCCGACGTCGACCGCGCCCTGCCGGCCGTCGACCTGGCGGTGGTGGTGGCCGAGCCCGATCCGGCCAAGGCGGGTTTGCTGCAGCCGACGCTGCGCGAGCTGGAGCGGCTGGGCGTGCCCCGCGCCCTCTTCATCAACAAGATGGACCAGGCCCGCGGCTCGCTGCAGGGCCTGCTCGAGGCCCTGGCCGCGGTGAGCGGCGCGCCGCTGGTGGCGCGACAGATCCCGACCTTCGACGGTGAGAAGGCCACCGGCTTCATCGACCTGGCGCTGGAGCGCTGCTTCGTCTACCGGCCCGGCGAGGCCAGCCAGCAGATCGACATCCCGGAAGACCTGCGGGCCGAGGAGGCCGACGCGCGCTTCCACATGCTGGAGCAGATCGCCGACTACGACGACGAGCTGTTGGAGCAGCTGCTCACCGACGTGACGCCGTCCCGCGACGCGGTGTTCGCCGACCTGGTGAAGGAGATGAACGAGGGGCTGATCGTGCCGGTGTTCTTCGGCTCGGCGGCCAATGGCTTCGGCGTGCGCCGGCTGTTGAAGGCGCTGCGCCACGAGACCCCCGCGCCGGAGCGGGCGGCGGCGCGGCTCGGCCTGGAAGGGCCCGGCGCCTATGTGCTGAAGACCGCCTACGCCGGCCAGTCCGGCAAGCTGGCCTACGCCCGGGTGTTCGGCAGCCCGATGAGCGACGGGGCGGACCTGGTCTTGCCGGACGGCGAGCGGGCGCGGGCCGGCGGCCTGTTCGCGGTGCAGGGCGGGGCGACCCGCAAGATCGCCGCCGCGCCGGTGGGCGACATCTGCGCCATCGGCAAGGTGGAGCACGCCCACGCCGGCGAGATCCTGTCGCTGACCGGCAAGGCCCAGATCGGCCGGGCGGCGGACCGCGCGCGGCGGCCGCTGTTCGCGGTGGCGCTGTCGGCCAAGAACCACGCCGACGACGTGCGGCTGTCCTCGGCGCTGGGCAAGCTGGTGGAGGAGGATCCTGGCCTGCGGCTGACCCACGACGCGGAGAACAAGCAGGTGCTGCTGGCCGGCCAGGGCGAGGGCCATGTGCGGCTGGCCCTGGAGCGGCTGAAGCGGCGGTTCGGGGTGGAGATCGACACCAGCCAGCCGAGGACCGCCTATCGCGAGACCATCCAGCGGGCCGCCACCCAGCGCTCGCGGCACAAGAAGCAGTCGGGCGGCCACGGCCAGTTCGCCGACGTCAGCATCGAGGTGAAGCCCCTGCCGCGCGGCTCCGGCTTCGTGTTCACCGCCCGCGTGGTGGGCGGCGCGGTGCCCAAGCAGTGGATCCCGGCGGTGGAGGACGGCGTCCGCGACGGCCTCACCAAGGGCCCGCTGGGCTTCCCGGTGACCGACCTGGAGGTGACCCTGACCGACGGCCAGACCCACTCGGTGGATAGCTCCGAAATGGCCTTCCGCACGGTGGGGCGGCTGGCCATCGAGGAGGCGCTGGCCTCGGTGGGCTCGATCCTCCTGGAGCCGATCGAGAAGCTGGTGGTCTATTCGCCGAGCCCCGCGGCGTCGAACGTCACCTCGGCCCTGACCGCCCGGCGCGGCCAGATCCTGGGGCTTTCACCACGCGAGGACTGGCGCGGCTGGGAGCGCATCGAGGCCTACCTGCCGCAGAGCGAGCGCCAGGACCTGATCGCCGAGATCCGCGGCCTGACCCAGGGGCTGGGCGCGTTCGAAGCCGACTTCGACCACATGGCCGAGCTGCACGGGAGATTGGCCGAGCTGGCAGCGCAGGCGGGCAAGCCGGCGGCCGCGGCGCATTGAGGTCTAGAACCTCCCCCGCAAGCGGGGGAGGTGTCGCGAACGCGACGGAGGGGGCGTTGGGGCCGTGCGCTGCGCGGCAGTGCGTCGGCAGCGCCCCCTCCACCACTTCGTGGTCCCCCTCCCCCGCTGCGCGGTGGAGGTTCTTGGCTCCGACGCCCTTACGTTGACGTCACCCCTGGGCTACAGATTCCCCCAAGCTGCGGGATGACACCGCGCGAGTCCCTGGGGGAGTGAGACCATGACCGCCACAACGGCCAAACCGATCAGCATGGTGCGGGTGGCGCTGACCTCCCTCGCGGCGTCCAGCATCGAGTGGTACGACTTCTTCATCTACGGGACGGCCGCGGCGCTGGTGTTCCCGAAGCTGTTCTTCGCGGCCGGACTGCCGCCGGCGGTGGCGCAGCTGGCCTCCTTCTCGACCTTCGCGGTGGGCTTCGTGGCCCGTCCCGTGGGCGGCATCGTGTTCGGACATTTCGGCGACCGGGTGGGGCGCAAGCGGGCGCTGGTCACCGCCATGCTGCTGATGGGCCTGGCGACCACGGCCGTGGGCCTGCTGCCCTCCTACGCCAGGATCGGCGTGGCGGCGCCGGTGATCCTCATCGCGTTGCGCTTCCTGCAGGGCCTCGCGGTCGGCGGCCAATGGGGCGGGGCGGCGCTGCTGGCCATCGAGAACGCGCCGGCGCACCGCAAGGGCTTCTTCGGCTCCTTCGCCCAGATGGGCGTGCCGGCCGGCGTGGTGCTGGCCAACCTGATCTTCCTGGTGATGGGTTCGACCGTGGCGCCCGAAAGCTTCGTGGCCTGGGCCTGGCGCGTGCCGTTCCTGCTGTCGATGCTGCTGATCGGCCTGGCCATCTACGTGCAGCTGAAGCTCGAGGACACGGCGGAGTTCAAGGCGCTGCAGGCCGCCGCCGAGCGGCAGGCCAAGACGGTCAAGCGGGCCGCCTCGCCGATCCTGCAGGCGATCGCCCAGCACCCGAAGGAGATCCTGCTGGCGGCCGGCTCGTTCGTCGCCGCCAACGGCACCTTCTACATCATGATCACCTACGCCGTGGCCTATGCCACCAAGACCGTGCACGTGGAGCGGCCGACCATCCTGTGGGCGGTGATGCTGGGGGCGCTGATCACCGCGCCGCTGCTGCCGCTGACCGCCGCCCTGTCGGACCGCTTCGGGCGGCGCGGGGTGTTCATGACCGGGGCGGTGTTCGCGCTCCTCTGGTCGTGGCCGTTCTTCATGCTGCTGAACACCGGCGCGTTCCCGCTGATGCTGCTGGCGCTGGTCGGCGGGCTCGGCTTCAACAACGTCATGTACGGCCTGCAGGCGGCCATGATGACCGAGATGTTCTCCACCGAGTTCCGCTATTCCGGCGCCTCGCTGGGCTACCAGCTGGGCGCCATCTTCGGCGGCGGCTTCGCGCCGATCATCGCCACGGCCCTGTTCGAGAAGTACCAATCGTCGATGGCCATCTCGGCCTATATGGCGGGGCTCTGCGCGGTGTCGCTGCTGTCGGTGTTCGTGCTCACCGAGACCCACAAGAAGGAGCACCGCGCCGCGCCGGCCAAGGTGGCGGCGTAGCCTCGAAAATCAGCGCGCGGCCGTCTCGGTCCGCCAGTCGGCGGCGGTGGCGGTGTAGAGCTGGACCAGGTCGGAAAGGCGCTGGCCCTCGGCCTGGACGCTGTTGCGGCGCGCGCGGTTGAAGGTGCGCTGGGCGTCGATCACCTGCAGCAGGGTCCCGCCGCCCAGGCGGTAGGCGGTCTGGGCGTCGCGGGCGCTGGCCGCCGCGGCCGTCTCGGCGCGCTTCAGGGCCACGATCTGCTGCTGATCGGTCCCCAGGGCGGCCAGCACGTCGGAGACCTGCACGAAGGCGCGGATCACCGTCGACTGGTAGCGGGCAAGCGCCGCGCGGGCGTCGGCCTCGGCGCCCTTGCGCTGGGCCTTCAGCGTCCCGCCGTGGAAGATCGGGGCGGTGACGCCGGAGAGCAGCTGCCAGCCCGAGGCGTTGTAATTGAACAGGTTCTGCGGCTGGATCGCCGACTGGGTCAGGTTCGCCGACAGCCGGATGTCCGGATACTGGTTGGCGACGGCGACGCCCACGTCGGCGGTGGCCGCGTGCAGCTCGGCCTCGGCGGCCAGGATGTCCGGCCGCTTGCGCACCAGCTCGGATGGCAGGCTGAGCGGCGTCTCGCCGGGCGAGGTCATGGCCGCCAGATCGAAGTCGGGGGCGGTCCATTCGGCCGGGCTCTTGCCGACCAGCAGGGCGAGCTGGTGGCGGGCGGCGGCCAGGTCGCGCTGCAGCGGCGGCGCCAGGGCCTCGTCCTCGGCGAGCTGCGCCTCGCCGCCGGCGGTGGCGGACGGCGCTTCGGAGCCGGCGCGCTGGGCGGCGTGGATCATGTCCAGCAACCGGCGGTCGTCGTCGGCCACCTGCTGCAGGGTGGCGATCTGGGCCCGCAGGCTGGCGACCCGCATGGCCTGCATGGCGACGTTGCCGCTGAGCGTCAGATAGGCGGCGTCGGCCTGGCGGGCGGCGGCTTCGGCGCGGGCGGAGGCGGCCTCGGTGGCGCGCCGCTTGCCGCCGAACAGGTCGAGGTCGTAACCGACCGTGCCGCCCACCGTGTAGAGGTTGATCGTCGGGTTGGAGAGGGCGAGACCCGGGAAGCCCGAGAAGCCGAAGGCCTGCAGGTTGATCCGCTCGCGCTGGGCCGAGCCGGAAACGTCGACCTGCGGCAGCTGGCCCCCGCGCGCGGCGGCCGCCTGCTGCTGGGCGCGCTGCAGGGTGGCGTTGGCCTCGGCCAGGGTCGGGCTGCCCTCCAGCGCCTGGCGCACCACGTGGTCGAGGTCGGCCGAGCCGAAGGCCTGCCACCAGGGCCCGGCGACGCGGGTCTCGGGGCTGAGGCGCACCCCGGCCGGGCCGGGATCTCCGGCCATGGCGTAGCCGGCCGCCGCCGGGCCCTGTGGGCCGGCCGGGGTCTTGAAGTTCGGGCCGACGGCGGCGCAGGCGCTGAGCGCCAGGGCCGAGACCGAGACGGCGAGGCGGGGGAAACTATTCGACAGTGACATGAAGGGGTTCTCCGCCGGCCTCACGCCGCGGCGGGCGCATCAGCAGCAGCATCGGGATGCAGGCCAGGGTGATGTAGAACATGATCTGGAACACGCCGACGTAGGCGACCATCGAGCCCTGGCGGGTGATTTCGTTGTTGAGCGCCATGGCGCCGGCGGTAGTGGCCGGATTCATGCCGGGCGCCAGACCCGCGCGGACCACGGGGTTGGACGGGTCGAGATTGCCGGCCAGGGCGGCGTGGGCGGCGGCGCCCTGCGAGACCACCTGGGCCTGCATCACCGAGATGCCGACGCTGGAGCCCAGGTTGCGGACCAGGGTGTAGAGCGACGAGCCCTCGGGCCTCAGCACCGGCGGGATGCTGGCGAAGGCCAAGGTCGACAGCGGCACGAACAGGAAGCCCAGGCCGAACCCCTGGATGATGCCCGAGATGACCACCGAGCGCTCCGACATGGCGAGATCGAAGTGGGTCATCTGGTAGAGCGCCACGGCGTTCATGGAGAGGCCGAACAGCAGCAGCAGGCGGGTGTCCACCTTGCCGATCAGCCGGCCCACGAAGATCATCGCCACCCAGGTGCCGAGCCCGCGCGGCATGGTCACCAGGCCCGAGGTCAGCACCGGATAGCCCATCAGCCCCTGCAGCATGGTCGGCAACAGCGCCATGGTGGCGAACAGCAGCACGCCCACGAAGAAGCCGAAGGCCGAGGCGGTGACGAAGTTGCGGTCGCGGGCGAAGCGCCGGTCGAAGAACGGATTGGCGGCCGTGAAGGTGTGCGAGAGGAAGACCCAGGCCGAGATGGCGCCCAGGACGGCGTAGGTGGTGATCTCCGGCGACTGGAACCAGTCCTGCGTCGGGCCGCGGTCGAGCAGCAGCTGCATGGAGGCCACGAAGACGGTGAGCATGCCGAAGCCCAGGAAGTCGAAGGGCTTGGCGCGGGCGGTGCGCTCGCCGGAGATGAAGAACCAGACGCCCAGGAAGGCCAGGATGCCCACCGGCAGGTTGATGTAGAAGCACCAGCGCCAGGAGAAGTTGTCGGTCAGGTAGCCGCCCAGCGCCGGCCCGAGGATCGGCCCCAGCAGCGCGCCCGCGCCCCACATGGCCATGGCCTGGCCGTGCTGTTCCTTGGGATAGATGTCCAGCAGCACCGCCTGGCTGAGCGGGATCAGGGCCGCGCCGGCCACCCCCTGCAGCAGGCGGAAGATGACGATCTCCGGCAGGCTTGTGGCGATGCCGCAGAGCATCGAGGCCACGGTGAAGCCGCCGATCGAGATCAGGAACATGTTCTTGCGGCCGATGCGGTCGGCCAGCCAGCCGGACAGCGGCGTCATGATCGCCGCCGAGACGATGTAGGAGGTCAGCACCCAGGTGATCTGGTCCGAGCTCGCCGAGACGCTGCCCTGGATGTGCGGCAGGGCGACGTTGGCGATGGTGGTGTCCAGCGAGTTCATCACCGTCGCCAACATGATGGAGATGGTGATGGGCCAGCGATTGGCCGTGTCTTGGGTGGCCGCCACGACGCGCCGCCCCTAGCCGGCGCGGCCGGGCGTGCGGACGTCGACCTTCACGTGGGCGGAGAGACCGGCGCGGCCGGCCATGTCGGGCGGCATGGCGTCGAAGTTGACGCGCACCGGCAGGCGCTGGACCACCTTGACCCAGTTGCCGGTGGCGTTCTGGGCGGGCAGCGGCGAGAAGGCCTGGCCGGTGCCGGGCGAGAAGCTGGCGACGTGGCCGTGCAGGGTGTCGGGATAGGCGTCGACCTTGATGTCCACCGGCTGGCCGACCCGCATGTGGGCGAGCTGGTCTTCCTTGAAGTTGGCCTCCACCCAGGGCTTGCCGGAGAGCAGCCAGAAGCCGGTCTGGGAGGCGTTGAGGTAGGTCCCGACCGGCATCTGGTCGACGCGGGTGACGACGCCGTCGGCGGGGGCCGCCACCTCGGAATAGGCGACGTTGAGGTTGGCGCGGGCGAGGTTGGCCTGGGCCTGCATCACATTGGGGTTGGCGTTGTCGCCGACGTTGGGATTGCCGCCGAGCGCGGCCAGCGCCTGGGCGGCCTGCTGCTGGGCGACTCTGAGCTGATCGCGGGCCTGCTGGGCGGCGTGGAGGGCCTGGTCCACCTGCTGCTGCGAGGCGACGCCGGCCGCGGCCAGCTGGCGTTGGCGGGCGAGCTCGCGGTCGGCGTAGCGGACGGCCTCCTGGGCCAGCGAGACGTTGGCCTGCTGCTGCTGGTAGGCGGCGCGCTCGGCGCGCAGCTGCTGCTGGGCGCCGGCGAGCTGCGCCTGGGCGGCGGCGGCGTTGGCCTGGAAGTCGCGGGAGTCCAGCCGGAACAGCATCTGGCCCTTCCGCACGACCTGGTTCTCGTGGACGTAGATGTCGGTGACGCGGCCGCCGACCGAGGGGGCGACGGGGGCCTTGGCGATCTGCACATAGGCGTCGTCGGTGGCCTGGAACTTGCCGCCGGTGAGCACGAAGTAGGCGACCACGGCCAGGATCACCACCGGCCCGCCGACCATCAGCGGCCAGCGCCAGCGGCGCAGGAAGCTCTCGCGGCCGGCGTTCGGATCGACCTCGGCGTTGCCTTGGGCGGGAATGGCCTCGGCATCGCTCACGTCACGCATCATCGTCCCCAGGGTATCCATTGGCGAAAGCGGGATCGGGCGCTCGTATGGCTGCGGCGCCGCTCCCGTCGGTTGTCAGATAATGCGCGCCTCCGGATGATCAAAATGATATGTCTGCACGGGAGGAATGAACCTGCTGCATGATCACGCCTGACCTCAACCTGCTCCGCGTGTTCGACGTCCTGCTCGAGGAACGCAACGTCACCCGCGCCGGCGCGCGGCTGGGCCTCACCCAGTCGGCGGTGAGCCATGCGCTGAACCGGCTGCGCTACACGCTAAACGACGAACTGTTCATCCGAGGTCCCTCCGGCATGCAGCCGACGCCGCGGGCGCTGGAGATGGGGCCGCAGGTGCATGCGGCGCTGAACCAGCTGCAGGCGGCGATGACCTTGCCGGATTTCGACCCGGCGCGCAGCGAGCGGCGGTTCGCCCTGGCCGCGGGCTCCTACGCCTGCGGGGTGCTGGCGCCGCCGCTGGTCGGCCGGCTTTCCGAGGAAGCCCCGCTGGCCGAGCTGGTGATCCTGGAGCGGACCGCCGACGTGGTCGACCGGCTGGACGCGCGGCGGCTGGACTTCCTGGTGGGTGGGGTGGTCAGCGCACCCGAGCGCTTCGCCCGCGAGCCGATCCTGACCGAGACCATGACCTGGGTGGTGGCCCGCGACCATCCGCTGGCCGGCATGCGGACCGTCACCCTGGAGCGGCTGGCCGACTATCCGCACGCGGCGATCACCGGCGGGCCGAAGGAGCTGCGCAACCCCGACGCCGACCGCCGGGCGCTGGTCCCGCAGGCCAGCTGGGAGGACGCCGGCGCCTTCGAGACGGCGCTCGCCGCCCGCGGCCTGACGCGGCGGGTGGGCGTACAGGTGCCCGACACCTATTCGGCGCTGGCGGTGGTGGCGTGGACCAATATGGCGGCCCTGATCCCGCGCCGGCTCGCCGAGCTCTCGGCCCAGAGCGGCCGCATCGCCCTGATCGAACCCCCCTACTCCTCGCCCGCCGTGGAGGTGACCCTGCTCTACCTGAAGGAACGGCTGAATGAGCCGGCCATCGCCTGGATGCGCGACCTGATCGCCGACGTGGCGGCGGGGCTCTGATGGCCCGGATCTCGCTCACCGCCCTGCTGGTCGCCGACTACGACGCGGCCATCGATTTCTATGTGGGCAAGTGTGGCTTCGCGCTCACCGAAGACACCGACATGGGCGGCGGCAAGCGCTGGGTGGTGGTGACGCCAGTGGGCGGGGAGACCGGCCTGCTGCTCGCCAAGGCCTCCGGCGCGGCGCAGGCGGCCCGGGTCGGCGACCAGACCGGCGGCCGCGTCGGCCTGTTCCTGCAGACCGAGGACTTCGCCCGCGACCATGGGCGGATGGCGGCGGCCGGCGTGCGCTTCCTGGAAGAACCACGGCGCGAGCCCTATGGCGTGGTGGCGGTGTTCGAGGACCTCTACGGCAACCGCTGGGACCTGATCGAGCCGAAGCCCTAGGCGGCTTGCGCCACGCGGAGCGGGCGGCGGGCGAGGTAGAGCTCGGCCACCATCAGATTTGGGACCCAGGCGAGCCAGGCGATGGCGCGATAGGCCTCCATCGGGTCGATGTGCAGGATCTGCGCGAGCGGCATGTAGATCCGCAGGGTCACCGCCGCGAAGGTGAGCGCGAAGGAGCGGATCATCCAGCGCCGGTGGTCGTCGAAGCGGCGGTGCAGGATCATGCGCCAGGCCATGGCGGTGGTGATCAGCCAGGTCACGGCGAGCGCCGCGAAACCGACGCGGGCGATCGGCCCGGCGGTCGAACCCATGGCCAGGGCCAGGCCGGCCGAGCCGCCGGTCAGGCAGGCGAAGACATAGGTGCGGCCGATCCAGCGGTGCAGCCGGG
Organism: Phenylobacterium sp.; assembly: GCA_028290945.1. Lineage (GTDB taxonomy): Bacteria > Pseudomonadota > Alphaproteobacteria > Caulobacterales > Caulobacteraceae > Phenylobacterium. The sequence goes on from JAQGIV010000171.1 coordinate 13,770, forward strand.
GCTGCTTGAGGCGCAGGCGCGGCAGGAACTGCAAGGGCCCAAGCAGCAGGGCCGTGGCCGCCAGACCCGCATGCACGAACAGCCACGGATAGGTCATCGGGTTTTCCGCGATGCCCGGCGGCGCGAAGGCCCCGGGCAGGAGGTAGTGGTAGGCGTAGCCCGCCACCCCGAGACTGAGCAGGGCGCCCAGGCCCCAGGTCCATCGCGTGAGTCTGCTGGTCATGATCGCGCGCCTCCGCCCTGCAGGAGGGTCGCGCCGGCCGCAGACGCTGTCCAGTGACGAGGCGGTAATCCGGCGCTCAGCGCCTGGCGTCGATGCGGGTGTCGGTGGCGATCCAGTTGACCTCCCAGGTCTTGCCGTCGTCGGCGGAGAAGGCCTGTTCGAAATGCGCCGAGGTGGCGGTGACGCCGGAGATCACGAAGCGCACCAGGATCGGCCGGTCGCCGAGCATCTCGTGGTCGTAGAACTCGCCGCGGCCGTCCTTGAAGCCGCCGACGGTCGGCGGGCCGGCGACCTGGCCGCCGGCCCGGCTGGCGAAGTTCAGGCTCCATTGCCGCCTATCCGGATCGTAGAGCCGCAGGGACAGAGCCTCGATGTCGCCGGCGGCGCCGTGGACCTTGAGTTCGAGGAGATTGGCCGCGCCGCCCCAGACCTTGCGGACCACCGAGGTCCCCCGATAGCTGACCCATTCCGTGCTGCCGGAGAGCGGATGTTTCAGCCGCTTGAGGTCGGTTCGCCAGGAACCGATCTCGAAGTCGAAGTCGCGCCGCCCGTCACGCGGCGTGGCCGCGCCGGCGCCGGCCTGAGCCAAGGCCGGACCACCGGCCAGGGCGGCGAGCAGGCCGCCGAGCGCGAGCCCGGCGACCGCTCGTTTGCGAAGGTTCATCGAACGCCCCCAGGTCCGGATCAGGCCGGCTGCGGCTGTTGCTGCTGGGCGATCAGGGCGTCGTCGATCTCGCGGGCCCGGATCGCGGCGGGGCGGTTCTGCAGCCGCTCGGAATAGGCCACGAAGGCGGGCCGGGGTTCGATGGAGCCGAACTGCAGGTAGAAGCCGATCGCCGAGCCGAAATAGACGTCGGCGGCGCTGAACCTGTCGCCGAGGATGTAGTCGCCGGCCTTCAGCGCCTGCTCGGCGCCGTTGATGGCGTCGTCGAAATTGCCGTAGCCGACCATGGGCTTGCGCTCGGCCGGCACGGTCACGCCCAGCGTCTTGTCGGTCACGGCGGCCTCCAGCGGTCCGGCGGCGAAGAACATCCAGCGGAAGTAGGGTCCGCGGCGCCGGTCGCCGAGCGGCGGGGCCAGGCCCTTCTCGGGGAAGGCGTCGGCCAGGTAGGCGCAGATGGCGCCGGCCTCGGTGACCACCGTGTCGCCGTGCTTGATCGCCGGCACCTTGCCCATGGGGTTCACCGCCAGATAGGCCGGGGCCTTCATGCTGTCGGCGTAGCCGAGCAGCTCGGTGCGGTAGGGCTGGCCGACCTCCTCCAGCATCCAGCGGACGATGCGGCCGCGCGACTGCGGGTTGGTGTAGAAAACGAGCTCGGACATGGGAGACCCCTTTCGTGGGTTTCGATAACCGCCAGGGAGACCCTACGCCGCCCTGCTGACAGCCTGATGTCAACAGGCACCGCTCCTCTCCCAGATGCGGAGCATCGTGGGAGAGGTTGGGTGAGGGCGGCGCGGTGGTTCTGAGAGGCGTGGCGTTGGACCCGGTCGCGACAGGTGACCAGAGGGTCCAAGCGGAGCGGGCCGGTCCAGCGACGGCGCCGCCCTCACCCAGCCTCTCCCACGGGCTGCGCCCTGGGAGAGGAGCTAGCCCCGCTTGGCGCCGGCGATGTAGTTGTCCACGGCGCTCGCCAGCACGGTCAGCGGCATGGCGCCGGCGAGCAGCACCGCGTCGTGGAATTTCTTGATGTCGAAGGCGGGCCCCAGCGCCGTCCGCGCCTTGTCGCGCAGGCCGAGGATGGTGACCTTGCCGACCATGTAGCTGCAGGCCTGGCCCGGCCAGACGGCGTAGCGCTCGATCTCCTGGTTGGCCAGCGCGATGGGGTCGCCCTCGATGGACGACAGCGTCGCCGAGGCCTTCTCGCGGCTCCAGCGCAGGGCGTGGATGCCGGTGTCGGTGACCAGGCGGCCGGAGCGCAGCAGGGCGTCGTGGATGTAGCCCAGCTCGCCGGCCGGATCGTCGGCGTAGACCCCCATCTCCTGGGCCAGCTGCTCGGCGTAGAGCGCCCAGCCTTCCTGGTAGGCGTTGAAGCCCGCCACGCGGCGCAGCATCGGCAGGTCGGCCTGCAAGGCCAGCGTCAGCTGCAGGTGATGGCCCGGGACGCCCTCGTGATAGGTGGTGGTGAGCATGTCCCAGTAGGGGCTCTCGGCGGTGTCGCGCAGGTTCAGCCAGTAGATGCCCGGCCGCGCGCCATCCAGGCTGCCGGCGTTGTAGTGGGTCGAGGCGCCCTGCTCGGTCTCCTTGGGGATGCGGCGGATCTCCAGGCCGGCCTTGGGCAGGGCCCCGAAGTATTCCGGCAGCCGCTTCTGCATGTCCTGCACGACCAGGTTCAGGTCGGCGACCAGCTTGGCCTTGCCGGCGTCGGTGTTGGGATAGATGTACTTCTTGGACTTGAAGAGCGCCTTGTAGCGGGCGCCCACCGTGCCCTGGCTCATGCCGATCTTCCTGAACAGCAGGTCGGCGCGGGCGGAGAGCTCGCGGCCCACGTCGAGGCCGAGCTGGTGGACCTCCTGCGGGGTCATGGTGGTGGTGGTCGCCGCCTGCAGCGCCGCGGCGTAGTAGGCCTCCCCGTCCGGCAGCCGCCAGACGCCGGCCTCGTGGGTCGACTTGGGCAGCAGGCTGGCCATCAGGTCGGACTGGCGCTGCAGGGCGGGCGAGACGCGCTCCAGGTAGACGGCCGAGGCCTGGGCCTGCCAGTCGCCGGCGATGCCCTTGGCGCGGGCCCGCTCCACCAGCGAGGTTACCAGCACCGACTTGTCGGGCGCGACATTGATGGTCTTCATCGAGGCGATGGCGCCCTTGAGCGCGAAGTCCGGGGGCACGACGCCCAGGCCCACGTCGTGGCGCACCCGCTCGCTCTCGTCGTCGATCAACCGGCCGAGTGCGGCCAGGCGGGCCACATAGGCCTCGCAGTCGGCGCGGGTCTCGAGGGTGTGCTGGGTGGCCAGGAAGTCGGGCGCCTGGCCGAAAGAGCCGGTGATCTGGCTGATCACATAGGGGTTGCCGGCGCCCTGCTCGCCATAGGCGAAGCGGCGGTTGGCGGCGTCGGTGGCCTTCAGGTCATAGAGCACGGAGTCGTAGTTGATGCCGGCCATGCCGGAGAGGTTGGCGCGGTCGAGGGCCTCCATCTGCACCACCCGGCGCGCGGTCTTCTGCTTGTCGCGTTCAAGGGCCGCCAGCGAGCCGTCGTGCAGCTTCGATTTGAGGTCGGCGTGCGGGCCCTTGTCGAGGCCAAGCGAGCTGGCGAGCTCCGGGGAGTCGACGAGGCTCTCGCTGAAGAACTGGTCGAGCAGGCCGTTGAGCTGCTGCTCGGCGGTGGGCGGCGGCGGCGCGGGCGGGGGACCGGCTTGCGGGGTGCCCGACGGCGGCGCGGCGGCGACCGG
>JAQGIV010000176.1 GCA_028290945.1 Phenylobacterium sp.
TGCTGGCCGCCGAACTGGCCCGCGCCGGCCAGGCGCCGCGCGAGGCCGACGCCGGCTCGCAGCTCGCCACCCTGCTGGCCGGCCGTTCCGAGGACGAGGCCGCCGTGCTGCTGGAAGAGGTCTGGGCGCTCGCCGGTGTCGAGCCCGTCGGCGGCCGCCGCCCTGCCGAGATCGCCGCCCGCCTGGTCCGCCGCGCCGAGGCCGCCTCGGCGCCCTCGCTGGGCGAGGCGGAGGCCCACGCCATCGCCGCCTTCATGGCCATCTCCGACAGCCCCGCCGCCGGCCTGCCGCAGGTGCGCGGGCTGGCCGGGCGCAAGGCCGCCGCCCTCGACAAGGCGCTGGACGCCTGGCTGGCCCGCCTGGAGATCCTGGCCGACCACGTGCCGATCGAGGCCCTGCGCTTTGCGCCGGCGCTCGGCCACGCCTTCGACTACTACGACGGCCTGACCTTCGAGGTCCGCGCCGAGGCGCTGGGGCTCGGGCGCCCGGTCGCCGTCGGCGGCCGCTACGACGGCCTGCTGACCCGCCTCGGCGGCGGCCCTGGCCGCGCGGTCGGCTGCATGGTCCGCCCCTGGCGCGCCTATGCCGGAGGCGAGGCATGAACGCGCCCCTGATCATCGCCGTGCCCTCCAAGGGCCGGCTGAAGGAGCAGGTCGAGGCTTGGCTCGCCGACTGCGGGCTCGATCTTGCGGCCAGCGGCGGCGCCCGCGGCTATCTCGGCGCTCTGAAGGGCCTGCCGGACGCCCAGGTGCGGTTGCTGTCGGCCGGCGACATCGCCGATGCGCTGGACGCCGGGGAGGCGCACCTCGGGATCACCGGCGAGGACCTGCTGCGCGAGCGGGGCGAGGATCTCGACGCCCGCGTGCTGCTGCTCAAGGCGTTGGGCTTCGGCCGCGCCGACCTGGTGGTGGCCGCGCCCAAGAGCTGGCTCGACGTGGAGACCATGGCCGACCTGGAAGAGGTGGCCCACGACTACCTGGCCCGCACCGGCCGGCGCATGCGCGTCGCCACCAAGTACCTGGCCCAGACCCGCGCCTTCTTCGCCCGCCACGGCGTGGTCGACTACCGGATCACCGAATCCAGCGGCGCCACCGAGGGCGCCCCCGCGGCCGGCGCGGCGGAGCTGGTGGTCGACATCACCACCACCGGGGCGACCCTGGTGGCCAATGGGCTGAAGGTGCTCGCCGACGGCGTGATCCTGAAGAGCCAGGCGCAGCTCGCCGCCAGCCTCAAGGCGCGCTGGTCGTCCGCCCAGCTGGCCGCCGCCGAGCGCCTGCTGCGCATCGTCGAGGCCCGCAGCGCGGCGCTGGACAGCGCGACCCTGACCTGGCCCGTCACCGGCGACGCCGCCGAGGCCAAGGTCGTCGACGCCCTGGCCGCCGCCGGCGCCAGCCGCCGGCCGCACGGCCTGCTGGTCCAGCTCGGCCAGCTCGCGGAGGCCACATTGGCCCTGACCGCCGCCGGCCTGGGCCCGGTCACCGCCGCCCGGCCGGACTTCGTGTTCGACGTCGGCTGTCCGCCGTTCGCCGCGCTGAGCGAACGGGTTATTTGACACGTCCGCCAAAAACGGCGTGATTTTGGCCCACCTCGCGAAAATCTGATCAGGCCTTGCCGGGAACACGGCCGCAAGCCGTTGACTCAGGCAGAAAATTGCCGTTCTTTCATTACGCGAGAGACATGAAGGCATCAGTCCTGAGGTCTCCGGCGTTTCGGGGAGGAAACGCCCGCTCATTAGAGCGACTGCTCAAGAATCCGGCCCGCTGCGATTATCCCCCGCAGCGGGCCAAATTTTTTCTCAGATGAGTCAAAAATCATCCCTCCTCTTCAGGGGAGGGTGGACCGAGCGCAGCTCGGGCCGGGTGGGGAAGTCGCGCTCAAGCTCCGAAGCCGGAGCCCTGGCCCACAGACCCCCACCCTGTCCGCTGCGCGGACATCCCTCCCCTGAAGAGGAGGGATGCGCTCCGCGTTACCAGATCCGCACCCGATCCCCCGGCGCGACGTACATCTTGTCGCCGGCCTTGACGCCGAACGCCTGGTAGAAGGCGTCGATGTTGGTGATCGGCACGTCGACCCGGGCGCGGTTCGGCGAGTGCGGGTCGGAGACCAGCTGCTGGCGCAGCCGGTCGTCGCGGGTCTTGCCCCGCCACACCTGCGCCCAGCCCAGGAACACCCGCTGGTCGCCGGTCAGCCCGTCGATGATCGGCGCCGGCTGGCCCTTCAGCGAGGCGTGGTAGGCGTCGAGCGCCAACAGCAGGCCGCCCAGGTCGGCGATGTTCTCGCCCATGGTCAGGTCGCCGTTGATCTTCGCGCCGGGCAGCACCTCGAAGGCCCCGTATTCCTTGCCGAGCTTGGTCGCCTCGGCGTCGAATCGCTTGGCGTCCTCGGCGGTCCACCAGTCGGTGAGCCGGCCCTTGGCGTCGTAGCGGCGGCCCTGGTCGTCGAAGCCGTGGGTCAGCTCGTGGCCGATCACCCCGCCGATGCCGCCGTAGTTGATCGCCGCATCGCCTTCCGGATCGAAGAACGGCGGCTGCAGGATGGCGGCCGGGAAGACGATCTCGTTGCCGGTCGGGTTGTAGTAGGCGTTGATGGTCGGCGGCGTCATGCCCCACTCGGCCTTGTCCACCGGCCCGCCGAG
>JAQGIV010000177.1 GCA_028290945.1 Phenylobacterium sp.
GCGGGGTTCGAGCAGCCGACCGAAGGCGAGATCTCGATCGCTGGCGCCCCGGTCGTCGGCGTGCCGCCGCACAAGCGCGCGGTCAACACCGTCTTCCAGCAGTACGCGCTGTTCCCGCACATGAGCGTGCTGGACAACGTCGCCTACGGCCTCAAGCAGCGCGGCGTGAGCCGGCGCGAGCGCCGCGAGGAGGCCCGCAGGCTACTCGCGCTGGTCCACCTCGAAGGACGCGAGCAGGCGCGGCCGGCGCAGCTCTCCGGCGGCATGGCCATGCGGGTGTCGCTGGCCCGCGCGCTGGTCACCGAGCCCCGGCTGCTGCTGCTCGACGAGCCCTTCGCGGCGCTGGACGAGATCACCCGCCGGGCGCTGGCCGACGACGTGCTGAACCTTTGGCAGGCGTTGCGGCCGGCCATCGTCTTCGTGACGCACAATGTGGAGGAGGCGGTCTACATGGCCTCGCGCGTGGTGGTGATGAGCCGCGGACCGGGACGGCTGGCCGGCGAGATCGCGGTCGAGGGGCCGCTGCCGAGGCCCGCCGGCTTCCGCACCAGCGCCGGTTTCCGCAAGGCGGTGGAGACGGTTTCGGCGGCGCTGGCGGAGGGCATGGCCGCATGAAGCGCCTGCTGGACGCGCTCGCCCCCGGGCTGCTGATCGCCCTGCTGCTGGCCGTCTGGGAGATCGGCTGCCGGGTCTGGCACGTGCCGATCTATTTCCTGGCCCCGCCGAGCGCGGTGGCGGTGAGCCTCCTGGAGGACGCGCCGGGCCTGTTCAAGGCCGCCGGCTACACCCTCTCCAGTGCGCTGATCGCCCTGGTCATCGCCAGCCTGCTGGCCCAGGCCCTGGCGCTGGGCGTGGTGCTGTCGCGCGTGCTGGAGCGGGCGGTGCAGCCGCTGGCGGTGATCCTGCAGGTGACCCCGGTGATCGCCATCGCGCCGCTGGTCAGCATCTGGGCCGGGACGGACCATCCGGAGCGGGCGGTGGTGGCCCTGGCCATCGTGGTCGCCTTCTTCCCGATCTATTCCGGGGCGCTGGCCGGGCTGAAGGCGGTCGATCCGGACCTGATGCGCCTCTTCGACCTCTATGGCGCGGGGCGGCTGCAGCGGCTGGTGCGGCTGCGCATCCCCTCGGCCTTGCCGTTCCTGCTGCAGGGCCACAAGGTCGCCGCGGGCCTGGCCATCGTCGGCGCGGTGGTGTCGGAGTTCGTGGCGGGGTCCGGCAAGGTGCAGGGCCTCGCCTGGCGGATATTCGACGCCAGCTTCAAGCTGCAGACCGCCCGCATGATCGCGGCCCTGGTGGTGCTGGGGGCGATGGGCGCTGTGCTCTACGCGGTGCTCGACGCCGTCGAGCGCGCCGGGCTGAGGTGGTGGCGCGGGCGCTGAACTATTTGCCCGGCGGGACGCTCGGCAGCTCATAGCGGATCGGCAGGCTGACGCGGCCGCCGATGGTGGGCAGGCCCTCCACCGTCCAGGTGCTGACCCGGAACTTGCCGGCCAGGCTGGCGGCGGCGGCGCCGAAGCCGTAGCCCGGCGGATCCTCGCTGACCGTCTGGCAGCCGGCGAGCGCGCCGCCGGCCGCCACCGCGCAATCCAGCACCACGCGGGCCTTCAGGATGCCCGCCTTGCCGGCGGCGGCCGGATAGACGGCGTTGAAGTCCTCGGCCGTCGGCAGGTCGACCCACCGCGGCTTGCCGATGCGCGGCGTGGGGTTGTCCAGGTAGTCGGCGGGGAAATTGACCAGCACCTGGGCGAAGGAGCCCTTCAGCGGCTGGCCCTTGTCGTCCGCGACCGGCCCCTGGAACTTGCCGCTCAAGGCGCGCGCCGCGCCGGCGAAGCCGTAGCCCTTGGGCTCCTCGTTGATGATGTCGCAGGTGGCCAGCGCGCCGGCGGCGCTGATCAGGCAGTTGAGCGTCGAGCGGCCGGCGACCTTCTCCGCCCGCGCCTTCTTCGGATAGGCGGCCACCAGATCGCTCACCGAGGGCGCCTGCGACCAGGGGATGTTGGAATAGACGTGGTAGGTCGGCGGCAACCTGAGCGGACTGCCGCCGTGCATGTGCGAGCCGGTGGTGGGTCCCGGCGCCGGGAAGTCGAAGGGGATCTTGACGACGGACTCCACCGGCGCGCCGCCCTTCAGCGCCGGCTTCATCAGGAGCTGCGGGGTGATGGCGATCGCCGCCGAGCCGAAGCCGGCGCGGGCCGGCCCCTCGGAGATCACCCGGCAGCCGCGCAGCGTACCCTGGACGGTGACGACGCAGGCGATCGTCGCGTGGCCACTCTCGCCGCGCTCGATGGCGCCGGGCGGATAGACGGCCATCAGGTCCTGCAGGTTCGGCCGCCTCAGCCAGCCGGCTGGCTGGTCCTGGGCCAGGGCCGGCAGGGCGATGGCCAGAATGGCGGCTGCGGCGGCCAGCGCGGCGGAAGCTTTCATCGGCGTGTCTCCCCAAGTCCGGGAGCAGACTGGCACGCCCAACTCGCGGTTGTGAAGCTCTAGCCCTCGGCGCCCGAGTTCTGCGCGGCGCCGGGCCGCAGGCGCTCCAGGGCGTCGGCGGCCAGGCGGCTGAGCGAGGCCAGGCCCTGTTCGGAGAACACGTCGAGGGCGGCTTCCAGCGCGGTGACGGCGGCGGCGCGGCGGCCGCCGTCCTGGCCGGTGATGTCGATGCGCGCCTCGTAGAGCCGCGCCAGGTGCAGCTGCGACAGCGCCCAGCCGACCGGATCGCGGCGCGCCTGCAGGTTGGCGAGCTCGGTCTTCATGGCCAGTTCGGCCGCGTCGAGCACGGCGAGGTCGCCGGTCAGCTCCGCCTGGCGGGCGAGGCAGACGGCGCGGGCCCCGGCGGCGAGGCCGCGCAGGGGGTTGGCGATCAGCTTCTTGAGGATCAGGTTGGCGCGGTCGTAGCAGGTCACCGCCTGCTCATAGGCGCGCGGCTCGGCGCTGGCTTCGCCCAGGCCCTGCAGCGCCTGGCCCAGCGCCACCTGGCTGCGCGCCCAATCCAGCGGGCTGTGGTCGCGGTCGACCTGGTCGAGGGCGGCGGCCAGCGCCGTGGCGCCGGCGGCGAGGATCTCCACATCGCCGATCATCTCGCCCCACAGGGTCAGGACCTGGCCGCGCAGCAGCTCGGCGCGGGCCCAGGTGAGCGGCTCATAGGCCGGGTCGAGCTTGCCGGCGGCGGCCACGGCGTCGTCGAGGGCGGCGCGGAACAGGGTCTCGTCCTTCAGCCGCGCGGCCCAGCCGCACAGCAGGTCGGCGCGGATCAGGCGGGCCTCGGCGGCCAGCACGCGGGCGTGGGGGATGCGGCGGCTGAGGCCGTCGAGCGCGGTGATCGGCGGCGCGAAGCGGGCGGCGGCGGCCCGCGCGATCGCCGCATCGCCCTGCGCCAGCTGGCGGCGGGCCTCGATGGCGGCCAGGCCGACATCGGCCAGGGGCGCGGCGAGGCCGCCACGCGCGGCGCCTCGGCCGTCGCGGAACGCCACCTCGGCGGCGGCTTCCAACCCCGGATCGCCAAACATCTCGGCGCCCAGCAGGCCGCAGAACGCCTGCTCGCAGCGGGCGCGGGCCCAGCCTTCCCAGCGGCGGGTGGATTCGAAGGCGCCGGCGGCGGCCTCGGCGCCCGCGGCGGCCTTGCGCAGCAGGGCGGCGTCGCCGGTGCGGCGGGC
>JAQGIV010000016.1 GCA_028290945.1 Phenylobacterium sp.
GCCCAGGCGCCGCCCGCCCCGCCGGCGGCCCAGGCGGCCGCGCGCGCCACGCCGCAGACCGTCGCCAACCTGACCGCCCAGATCGTCAAGAAGCTGGAGGCCAAGACCACCCGCTTCGACGTGCAGCTCGACCCCGACGGCCTCGGCAAGGTGGACGTGCGCGTGGAGATCGGCGCCGGGGGCCGGATCACCGCGGCGCTGTCCTGCCACAACCCGCAGGCGCAGGCCGAACTGAAAGCCCGCTCGGGCGAACTGCAGCAGGCGCTGGAGCAGGCCGGCTTCGACCTCTCCGGCGGCGGGTTGTCCTTCGAGATGGCCGGCGGCCAGGGCGGCAACACCGGCCCGGGCCAGGGCCAGAACGACACCGGCCAGGCTTTCCGCGGCCGGGCCTTCCAGACGGCGCTCGACACCGCCGGCGACGCCGCCCAGTCGGCCGCCGACGGCGCGCTGCGCCTCAACTCGAGCCGGTTCGCCGGCGTCGACATCCGGATCTGAAGGAGCGCGCCATGACCACGCCCGTCAATGCCGCCACGCCAACCCCGGTCGCCGCCAAGACGGCCACCGATCCGCTGACGCAGCTGACCAGCAACTTCCAGAGCTTCCTCAGCCTGCTGACCACCCAGCTGAAGAACCAGGACCCGCTGTCGCCGATGGATTCGACGCAGTTCACCCAGCAGCTGACCCAGATGAGCGGCGTGCAGGCGCAGATCAACGGCAACGCCCTCCTGCAGAAGGTGGCCGACAACACCGGCACCGGCATCGCCACCGCGGTCGGGCTGATCGGCAAGGACGTGAAAGCGGTCAGCGACACCGCCGACCTGAAGGCCGGCAAGGCGCAGTGGACCTACAACCTGCCGTCCGACGCCGCCAACGTGCAGGTCGAGGTGCTGGATTCCACCGGCCGGCCGCTGCACGCCGAAAGCCAGCCGGCGGCCAATCTGAAGGCCGGCGACCACGTCTTCACCTGGAACGGCAAGGACATGACCGGCTCCAACGCGCCGGACGCGACCTACACCCTGCGGGTCACGGCGACCGACGCCTCGGGCGCCAAACTCGCCACCACCAACTACGTCCAGGGCCGCGTCACCGCCGTCGAGCAGGCGAACGGCGACACCCTGATCACGGTCAACGGCAGCAAGGTCAGCTGGAGCAAGGTGAAGACCATCACCGATCCGGCCGCCACCACCACCACCGCGTCGGGCGGCTCATGAGCCGACGGCGCACATCCCTGAAACCCGGACGGCAAAACGCCGCCCAGCCTGCCGGCCCAAGGCCGCCAGGATCCGCAGCACGCGGGCCCTCTAGAAAAGATCGGAAGGACCCATGAGCATCAATTCGGCAATGCTCGCCGGCGTGTCAGGCCTGGTGGCCAACTCCTCGGCGCTCGCAGCGATCTCGGACAACATCTCCAACGTCAACACCGTCGCCTACAAGCGCAACCAGGTGAATTTCGCCAACGTGGTGACCGCCCAGGCGGTCTCCGGGCGCTATTCGGCCGGCGGCGTGCAGGGCGTGACCCACGCCTACGTCAGCCAGCAGGGCCTCATCCAGAGCTCCAACCGCACGACGGACATGGCGATCTCCGGCGACGGCTTCTTCGTGGTCACCGACAAGGCCCAGAACCTGACGCCGGCGGACGCGCGCAAGTTCACCCGCTCCGGCTCGTTCAACGTCGACGCCTCGGGCTATCTGGTGAACGACTCGAATCTCTACCTGCAGGGCTGGCCGGTGCTGGCCAACGGCTCGTTCGCGCTCGATCCATCGGACGTCAACAAGCTGTCGGCGATCAATGTGAAGAACCTCGGCTCGGCGGTGAAGCCCACCGGCGCGGTCGGCGTCAGCGCGGTGCTCGACACCAGCACGGTGATCTCGGCGGCGCAGACCGGGGCCACCTACAACACCGGCGCGACCTCCATGGCCAACTACGCCGCGGGCGTGGCCGGCGGCACCCAGCCGGACTTCACCGTCGACCTGAACGTCATCGACAGCCAGGGCGCCAGCCACAAGCTGGAGATGGCCTTCCTGAAGTCCACAACGCCCAACCAGTGGGACACGGAAATCTACGCCGTCCCCGCCACCGACGTGAACACGGCCGGCCCCTCGGGCCAGGTCGCCAGCGGCAAGGTCGCCTTCCTGCCCGACGGCTCCCTGGACGTGGCCACCACCACCCTGCCGCTCAACCTGGCGATCAACGCCTCGGCCGGCGCGCAACCGGCCTGGGCCACCTCGCTCGGCGTCGCGGCCCAGACCATCGGCATCGACCTCAGCAAGCTGACCCAGCAGGCGCAGGCCTCGACGGTGAACAACATCACCAACGACGGGGCCGGCCCCGGCAACATCGTCGGCGTCCAGGTGGACGTGCACGGGGTGGTGTCGGCGATCTACGACAACAGCCAGGTCCGCAAGATCGCCAAGGTCGCGGTGGCCACCTTCCCCAACTCCGACGCCCTGAAGCCGGTGAGCGGCAACGCCTACCAGGTGACCATCCCGGCCGGGGCGATGGTGCTGAAGGATCCCGGGGCCGGCGGGGCGGGCCAGATCTCGCCCTCCAGCCTGGAAGCCTCGACGGTGGACCTGTCGGCCGAGTTCACCGGCCTGATCTCGACGCAGAAGGCTTATTCAGCTTCGTCGAAAATCATCACGACCGCCGATCAGATGCTGACTGAATTGATCAATATTATTCGGTGATGCCGCGAGTTAATTCTCATTAACAACCGACATGCAGCGAACATGTACCGAAACGTTACACGAGGGGGAGATGGTTAGGCGTTTCTTTACTATAGCGATTCAGCCGCCGTTAGGGGGCGAGGCGTTATGGTGCCCATCAACAGTGATGGTGGGAAGAGCTTAAAAGCCATGTTGCAACAACAACAGGTGCGCACCAACAGCCGCGGCGAGGCCTATGTCATCGGCCCGACGGGCGCGCCTCTGACGATCAAGGACTTGCCGCCGCCCAACACGGGCCGCTGGGTGATCCGCCGCAAGGCGGAGGTGGTCGCGGCCGTCCGCGGGGGCTTGCTCTCGCTGGAGGACGCGCTCGAGCGCTATACGCTGACCTCCGAGGAATTCCTGGCCTGGCAGCGGTCGATCGACCGTCACGGCATGGCGGGACTGCGCACCACGCGACTGCAACAGTATCGCTGAACCGTTTCCACTCCCCCCGGATTTTGGTTCGCGAGGCGGCCGCGCTCAAGTAAGGGCGCGGCCGCTTTTCATTTGGGCGGCCAGCGTCTTCGGCGCGAGCTTGCCGTAGCTGGCGGCCATCAGGCCGGCGACGTCGGCCCAGTCGGTGTCGGCGCCGAGCGCCAGGCCCACGATGTCGGGCCACCACCGCGGCCGGAAGAACGGCGGCTCCGCATAGTGGCGGGGATCGAGCTCGGCGACGGATGAGCGGAAGGTCACCACGCAGAGCGGGCCCGGCGAGCCCGCCGCCTGGGCGTAGGCCGGCGGCCAGCCCCCCGAGATCATCAGCACATGGGCGAAGGTGGCGCTGCGCACCCGCCAGCGGACGCCCACCCAGGCCGGCTGTTCGTGGGCTTCCGGCAGCGCCAGGCAGATCGCCCGCAGGCGGGCGAGGATCTGCGGCGGAACGGGGGGCTTGCCAGGCATCGCGCCGCCGGCCGGCCGGGTCTCCGGACCTAGAGGTGGTGGGTGCAGAAGGCGAGCAGCAGGATGATCGGGATCGGCACCCCGATGGCCCAGAGCAGGATCGACCGCATTTGACCTCCATGGCTTGCGAACAGCGCTCCGAACGCAGCGGAGCCGTGGGCTGTTCCCCAGTTTGGGCGCCGCGGCGGCCAGCGCCGGCGGCGCTTCCCCAGAACGGGGGCCGGGCGCGGTTGGCCTGGTGAGGGCGCGCAACTACCTGGGCCGTGACGAATTTAAACAGGCGTCGTCCGCCAGCCGGACCCGCAACCATGATCGCCGCCGCCCTCGCCGCCGCCTCCATCCTCGGGACGCACCCGCTCTCGATAGACGACCCGGCGCGCCAGGCGCTGGTGGTGCAGAGCCTCGGCCGCGCGGTGCTGCGGCTGGACGCGGCCGGCCTCGTCCAGGCCCGCGCCTGCGACGGGCGGATGCGCCACGTGGGCCTGCTGCTGGGCCAGCCGGTGACCATCCACATCGAGAGCGACGGCGCGCTCACCGGCCTCAGCTGGAACGCCGACGTCACGCCCGAGCAGCGGGTCGTGTTCCGCGAGATGGTCCGCGCCTGGGGCCTGTCCGACCGCCGCAGCCTGGCCGAGCTCTGCCTGCCCACGACCCTGTCCGGCGCGGGCGCCATCCAGACCATCATGGACGGCGCGAACGACGCGGCCCTCGCCGATGGGCCGTTCTGACCTGAGCCCAGGCTAGAGGCGGAGCTTCACGCCGCCCTCGACGGTGATGTCGTAGAACTCCCGCTGGATCGGCCGGTTGGGCGAGCCCTCGTAGAAGCGCAGCGGCGTGTCGAGCAGGTTCTTGGCGTTGAAATACACCGCCAGCCGCGGATTGACCTGGTACTGCGAGGTGAAGTCCAGGGTGGCGCGCGCATCCTGGAACACGTCGGTGGCGCGGCTGCCGCCGATGCCGAACAGGGTCTTGCCGACGTACTGGTAGGATAGCCGCAGCTGCAGGTCGTGGGCCTCGTAGAACACCGCCCCGTTGGCCGTCCAGTTGGAGGTGCCGGGCATGGTCACCGTCTCGCCGGGCCGCAGCTCCACCGCGGAGACCACATAGGTGGCGTTGAGATCGAGGCCGAGCCCGTCGATGAGCGCCGGCAGGCCGTCGAACTTCTGAACATAGGCCGCCTCGACGCCGCGGGCGTGGGCCTGGGCGACGTTGGAGAAGGTGGTCTGGGTGACGATGCCGGTGAGCCCCGGATAGGGGCCGCGGACCACGCGGGCGACGATGAAGTTGTCGAACTCCTTGTCGAACAGGCCGAGCGAGGCGATGCCGGCGTGCGGCAGGTAATACTCCGCCGAGAGGTCGTAGTTGTAGCCGTAGGTAGGCTTCAGGTCGGGATTGCCGGTGCTGACCACGCCGGCGCCCACGTCGACCCGCGCCGACTGGGTGGTCTGCAGGAAGCCCGGCCGGGCGATGGCGGTGGAGAAGGTCGCCCGCGCCACGAAACGGTCCATCGGCGCCCAGCGCAGTTGGGCGCTGGGGAAGAGGTTGGAATAGCTCTTCGAGCGGCTGTTCGGGACATAGCTGATCACCCCGGCCGCGTCCTTCACCTGGGAGAGGCCGCGGTAGGTGGCGCGGGTGTCCTCCAGGCGCGCGCCGGCCAGCAGGCTCCAGGGACCCCAGCCGCCCTGGTACTGGGCGTAGGCGGCGTAGACGTCCTCGTTGTCGTCCAGGAAGGCGCCGGCGTCGCGCGCCTGGTCGGTGGCCAGCTTCTCGGTGAACAGGGCGGGGTTGGCGGCCAGGAAGTTGCGCAAGTCGGCGCCGCTGGCGCGGACGCCGACGGCATATTTGTCGTCGTAGTAGGTGAACGGCCCGCCGCCGGGAAAGTCGCTGAGCAGCTTGGTGGGGCCGGTGTAGGCGTAGGTGAAGTTGTGCGGCTGGACGAGCTTGCTGCGCAGCCGCGCCTTGGCGCCGAGCTTCAGGCTGTCCTGGTCGGAGAACCAGCGGCCCGGAACCGTCAGGTTGGCCGCGTAGGAGAACTCCTCGTCCTTGTCGTTCTCGTTGGCGTTGGAGATGCTGGAGAGCGTGTAAAGGTGCGGATCCAGCACATTGACCGGGGTGCGCACCGCCACGGTCGGGAAGTTGGGATCGCTGGTGTTGTCGTAGGCGACGGTCAGGTTGCCCGGGCCGTTGAAGGTCGAGTTGACGTCGCGCATGCGGTGGTAGGTGGCCCGCGAATAGGCCGCCTGATAGTCGAGCACGGCGACGCCGAACTCGTCGCGGCCGCCGATCGCGAACACCGAGTTGCGGTGGGTCTCCTCCTCGTCGCGCAGGCTCGCCTGGACCGAGGCGCCGGTGGCGATGAAGCCGTTGGGGTTGGCCGGGTCGACCACCGCCGCGTCGCCCAGCTTGCCGTAGACCAGGCGCTGGCGGTGCACCGCCTCGGTGTAGCCGGCGATGCTGGCGCGGGCGTAGTAGCTGTGGGCGTCGCTGGCCTTGAAGTCGAGCTCGGCGGAATAGCCGAAGCGGCGGCGATTGTACTGGTAGCGGCGCAGCTCCAGGGCGTCGAACACCTTGTCCGGCACGTCCGGCTGGCCGTCGATGAAGGCCGATTCGAGATCGTCGATGCCGCGGCGGTCGTTGTTCTGGAACTGGGTGACGACGAAGGACAGCGGGCGGGATTCGGTGACGCCCGGCAGGTTCGAGCCGAGCCCGACCCGGCCGCCGATCACCACCTCGTCGCGGAACGAGGAGGTCTTGCGCAGCGGCTCGTAGCCGGCGCCCAGGGTGATGTCGGCGAACAGCCGATCGGCGCCCACCGCGGTGCGCGGGGTCAGCTCGACGGAGCCGCCCAGGCCCTCGGCCTCATGCTCCGGCAGGCCGCTCTTGGAGACCTCCATGCGGTCCACGGCGCCGATCGGCACGGTGTCGAACTCCACCGCCCGGCCGGTGAAGTTGAAATAGGTGAGCGTCGGCAGGGTGTTCAGCAGCACCACCCCGCCGAACGTCGCCCCGTCGAGGTTGCCGTCGAGGCCGCGGATATTGACGTAGCGCCCCTCGCCCGTGTCGATCGACAGCGACACGCCGGGGATGCGGCTCAGCGCCTCGGCGGCGTTGACGTCGGGATATTTGGCGATGGTCTCGGCCGACTGGACGTTGACGATGTTGGGGGCCGCGGCCTGCACGGCGCGGGCCGTGCTCTCCTGGCGTGGCGCGACCACCACCAGGTCCTGCACGGTGTTTCCGGTCGGCGCGGCGTCGGCGGCGAAGGCCGCCGGGGCCAGGGCCAGGAAACTGGCGGACGACAACAGCGCTATGGCCTGGCGAGAACAGATCATGGAAACCCCTCACAACCGACCGATCGGGCGGGGACCGAGCGTCGCCCGCCCACGGCGACGGGTCTGATCAAGCATTCGGAGGTGACAGTTCAGCGCCAGTGGCGCGAACACGGCATGTCAGATGGCCCAGATCGTGCGGGCTTCAGGAGCCGCCCGGATGGAACGGCCGGCCCATGGGGCGCTCGGAGGTCTTGCGGACCGTCACCACGATCCGCTCGCGCTCGCCCGCGGCGCGCTCCACCAGCAGGCGGGCCACCTGGGCGTCGTCGTGGAAGGCGTAGCCCTTGATGGCGTCGAGGATGGCCTTGGCCAGGTTGTCGAGATCGAGCCACGGCGGATCGCCGACATATTCCATGCGGATCTCGACGGCGAACTCGCCCCAGGAAGGGCGCGACCCGCGCCAGACCTTGCGGAAGAACTCGTAGATCAAGGGCTTGTAGTACTTGGCCTGGGTGGTCAGCCCGTCGATCTCGACGACCATGGCGCCCTCGCCCTCGCGGGCGCGGACCTTGCCATGCTGGGTCCAGGCTTCGGACATGCGGGGGTTCTAGAGCCTCGGCCGCCGGAAGCATCGCCTATTTTTCGGGGGCGCCGTCGGGGGGCGGCGCATCCTGCAGCGGCGCGAAGGGCCGGGCGTGGGACTTGGTGCGGTGGTCGTCGATGTGTCGGCAGCCGGCGGCGTCGACGCCGCGGTAGTAGTGCTTCTGCCAGCGGTCGGCCGGCCTGGCCGGCGGGTTCTGCGTCATCTCCCGATGGAAGGCGTCGCGCGAGCGGCTCCAGTCGTGGAAGGCGGCGGCGAGCTCCGGCGCGGAATCCAGCGGCGCGAACCGGGGCTCGAAGCTGTCGAGGGCGGCGCGCTGCACCGGGAACAGGAAGGCGAAGGGCTCGTCGGCCTCGAAGCGGATCCTGTGGTTCGGGCGGGTGAAGCGCCAGTTCATGGTGAAGGTGAACGGCGACCAGTCGGTCTCCACGAGGCCCGACAGCGGCGCGATGCCGTCCTTGGCCTGGTTGGGCGGGCCGCCGACCCACAGGTTCCAGCCCGGCGGCGTGCGGAACAGGCCCGCCACGTGGAAGGTGAGCACGCCCTGGCCGAACATCGAGACCGGGGCGCTGGCGGCGTCGGACTCGCCCTCGACCTTGATCTTCACCGCATCGACGCCGGAGCCGCCGTCCCACCAGGCCTCGACGGCGCAGGGGGTGGCCACCTCCCAGCCATGGCCGTTGGCGATCGACAGCGGCAGGCAGCGGTAGGCGAAGGATTCCGGCGTGGCGTCCATCCAGTCGCGCCGGGCCTCGGCGGGGCGGATGCGCGGGCTCCAGCCAGGATGCAGGTAGCAGATCAGGTCCATCGGGCGCAGCTCCCCAAGTCAGGGCGCCGAGGCGGCCGTGTGCGGCGCGCCGCCGCTCGTCGGCCGGTAGCCGGCGAAGGTCGCGCCCAGGGAGCGGACCTCGGGCAGGATGTAGACGACGCCGCTGGCGCCGGTGAAGGCGGGCCGCACGACCGTGTCGTAGAATTTCGCCGGCACGTTGATACAGCCGTAGGAGATGCGGTTGTCCAGCGGCGTCGGCGTGGCCAGGCGCTGCAGGCGGCGCTCCTTGGGCTTGGTGGTGATCACCCGGTGCAGGGAGATGGCGTCGGCGTAGTCCACCCAGACCACGTCCTTGATGCCGAGGTCGGCGCCCAGCGAGGCGACGAAGCGGCCGGCCGGCGTGGTGCGCTCCTCGGGCCGGATGGTCGCCAGCTTGCGCTCGCCGATGCCGGGGACCGAGTCGTCGCCGCGGGCGAGGCCCAGCAGGGCCGCCGAGGCTCCCCGCAGGCGGCCGTCCGGAGCGAACACGAACAGCCGGGCCTGCACCTTGTCGATGATGACGAAGGCCATGCCGTGGTTGTCGCCGGAGGCCACGACCCAGTCGGCGACGTCGCGGGCGGGCGGCGAGGCGGCCTGGCCGTGGAAGTCGGCCCGCCCCGGCCCGGCGGCCGGCGCGGCCGCGGCGGAGGTCCCCGCCAGGCCGGCCGCCAGCAGGGCGAGGAGGAAGGCTCTCCGCACGCCTAGTTCCGGTCCTGCTTGCGCGGGTAGACCGGCGCCACATAGGGGGCCGGCGCGACCACCACGGGGGCCGGGGCCGGCGTCTCGACCACCACCGGCGGCGTGTCGACGATCAGCTGCGGCGTCGGCATCCGCACCCCGGGGCCGATGACCGCCAGGATCAGCCCGGCCGGCAGGACCGGCGCGACGGGCGGCAGCTCCGAGATCGGCGGCGCGACGGTGGCGACCGGGGTGGGCGTGGGAGTCGGGGTCGGCGTCGGCGTGGGGGTCGGAGTCGGCGTGGGCGTGGGCGTGGGCGTCGGGGTTGGGGTCGGCGTCGGTGTGGGGGTGGGGGTGGGGGTGGGGGTGGGGGTGGGCGTGGGTGTGGGCGTGGGCGTCGCCGCGGTGATCGTGCCCGTCGAGCGGAGCGCGCCGGTGCAGCAGTTGGAGGCCAGCGCATATTGGCCGGCGCTGGCGCCCGCCAGGGTGTAGCCGCTGTAGGTGATGCCGAGGTTGGCGCCAGCCGCGGCGCTGTCGAAATTGGCGGTCCCCGACCCGGCCAGGGTGACGCCGGAAGGCGCCCCGATCAGGCTGACCAGGGTGACGGCCGTCGCGCCGTCGGCGACCTTGGTGGCGGTCGGGAAGACCAGCATGTGCTGGCTGATCGCCGCGCCGCTGGCGAGGGTGAAGCGCGACGAATAGTCGGTCGGCGAGCTGTAGGAGCTCGGGTTGTAGTTGATGGTGATCGGCGCGTTGGGGCCGGTGACCGCGGCCGAGCCGGCGATGGTCAGGGTCCCGCCGGCCGCCCCGGGACCGGTCCCGCCGTAGCCCGCCACGAGGAACAGACCCGGCTGCAGGCTGAGGCTCTGCGAGGGGATGCTGCTGCCGCGGGTCAGGACCAGGGCGGCGTTGATGGTGAGGTTGAGCCCGGCGCAGAGGGTAATGTTGCCGTCGGTGGTGGTCATGGCCGCGATGGTGGCGATGATCACGTTGCGGCCGCCGCTCAGCAGCACGCTGCCGTTGGTGGTGGTGATGGCCGCGTTGACGTTGATGTCGCGCGTGCAGCAGACCACGAAGTTGCCGTTGGTGGCGGTGACGGCGGCGTTCACGTTCACGTCGCGATCGGCGTTGAGCGTCAGGGTCGTGGTGTTGGGCGCCGCGGTCCAGCTGACCGCCTCGTTGAGGTTGATGTCGCCGTTGCCCGGGCTGGCGGTGTGCAGGTTGCTGATCGGCGGGGTCCCGGCGGTGACGCTGGTCGCGCCCGTCGAGGTGCTGATGATCACGCTGTTGGTCACCAGCAGGGCCGAGAGCGTGGCGCCGGAGATGTTGGCGCCCGCCGCGATGGTGAAGTCCTGCGGGTCGATCAGCCAGGTTCCGGTCACGCCGAACGGCGCAAGGGTGGTGATCTTGGCGTCGTCGGCGATGTTGACGCTGGCGGCCGAGGTTTCGATCTTGCCGCCGTCGCCGCCGGTGGGCGCGCTGGCGTCCAGCACGCCGCTGACGTTGACCGAGCCTGAGCCCATGTCGCCCATCAGGCTGATGACGCCGCCGCGACCTTCGACGGTGCGGGCCTCGATGACGCCGGTGTTGTTCACCGCGGTGCGGAGCAGGGCGCCGGCCGAGCGCGCGGTCATCAGCACCCGTCCGCCGTCGGCGCGGATCAGGCCGCCGTTCTCGGCCAGCGCATCGAGCGCGCCGGCGTCGACGGTCACATTGAGCAGGCCGTCGCCGGCCACGTCGAGGGTCATGGCCGAGCCGGCGGCCAGCGTCACCGACCCGAGCCGGGCCGAGATCACGCCGGTGTTGTTGACCTGGCCGCCCAGCAGGGCGACCGAGCCGCCGTCGGCGACGATCGAGCCGCGGTTGTTCACCGCGCCGGGGCCGGCGTCGGAGAAGCTGTAGCGGCCGGCCATGAAGTCGGCGTCGCGGATCTGCAGGGTCGAGGCGACGAGGCCGCCGACGTTGACCTGGGCGGTGGTCCCGAACAGCACGCCGTTGGGATTGACCAGGAACACCTGGCCGTTGGCGGAGAGCCGGCCGAGGATGACCGAGGGATCGGCGCCCAGCACCCGGTTCAGCGCCACCGAATGGGCGTCGGGCTGCACGAACTGGACGCTCTCGCCCTGGCCGATGCTGAAGCTCTTCCAGTTGATCGCCGCGTTGGCGGTGGTCTGGTTGATGACCAGGGCGCCCGGCGCGGTCACCGAGATGACCGCCTGGCCGCCGACCACCACCCCGTCGCCGGGAATGGCGTAGGCGTTGGTCACCAGGGCCAGCGAGAGCGAGCCCGCCAGGGCGGAGGTGGCGACGAGCCGGGCCCTTTGGCTCCAGGTGGCGCGCGGGGTGCGGAAGGCGGCGGTCATGGCGGATATCCTTGTGACTGAGGGCAGGCGTGCGGTGCGTGCTGACGCCGCCATCAGAAGAATTTCGAGACCTGCACCCACACCCGGCCGGAACGGTCGGGGGCGGAGGTGGCGCGCTCGTTGCCGAGCTTCACCGCGTAGGAGACCTTGACCACCAGGTCGTGGGCGTCGGTCCAGGTGAGGCCGAGGCCGGCGGCGCTGAGGGTCCGGGAGTTGTTCCCCGCCGCCCAGGGCCGCTTGTTGATGGTCACCGAGCCGTTGTCGACGAACACCGCGGCGGTCACCTGGCCGCCGGACAGCTCGGAGAGCCGGGCCAGCCGAAGCCGCGCCTCGGCGGTCAGGATGTAGCCCTGGTCGCCATAGGCTTCGCCCTCGGGATAGGCGCGCACGCCATAGGCGCCGCCGAGCTCCATCTTCTCCGAGGAGTCGAGGTTCTTGGAGGCCAGCTGGCCGCGCGCCGAGCCGTAGAGCGACCAGGGGCCGCTCAGGGTCTGCAGGCGGGCCACCTCGAAGGCCAGCTTGTTGTAGCTGCCCTGGGTGCGCGCGGTGACGGCGTCGATGGCCCGCACCTGCGGCGTCTTGATGTTGAGGTCGCCCAGCGACCAGTTGGCCGACCAGGTGGTCCAGCCGCCGCCGCCGAAGCCGTCGCGATGGTCGCCGGCCAGGCCCAGCATCGCCACGTGGGCGGTCTTGTCGGTCACCGAGGCGGTCGAGCCGACCTTGTCCCTGAAGGTCCGGAAGTCGTAGTCGGCGAGCGCATAGAGGTCGGTGTCGCGCGAGCGGATCAGCGGATAGCTGCCGTAGAGGCTGGCGATGTCCACCGTGCCGCTGGCGTGCAGGGGCGAGAACTCCCGCCCGAGCCGGTAGCTCAGATGGGCGTAGGCGACGCCGAGGGTCAGGTCCTGGACCTGCGCCTGGTAGCTGCCGCGGATGTAGTTCAGGCCCGAGCCGGCGGTGAGCACCCGCAGGCTGGCGACGTCGCCATGCCCGGTCGGCTCGTTGAAATTGATCGTCGCGCCGCCGCGGTATTCACCGGTGTAGCGATTGCCGGCGTTGTCGGCCTCCAGGCTGCCGGTGACGCGGCGCCCGGGGGTCAGATCGACCAGCAGGTCGGAGGTTCCGACCACGGCGCCCGGGGTCAGGGTGGACTTCACCGCCACGCCCGGCAGGTCGGAGAGCAGCAGCAGGCGGCGCTCCAGCGGCGCGGTGGCGACCACGTCGCCGGGTTCGAGGCCGGCCAGCACGCTGCGCGCCAGGTGGTCGGAGACGTTGGTCTGGTTGCCGAGCGCGACCTTGCCGTAGCGGCCCTCGATGACTTCGATGGTGACGGCGCCGTCGCGGATGTCCTGCGCCGGCACATAGGCCTGGGCGACGAAGTAGCCGTGGGCGTTGTAGAAGGCGGTGATCCGCCCCGCGATAGCCCGCAGGCCGGCGAGATCGAGCTCTGCGCCCGGCTGGAAGCCGGCCGCGGCGATCAGCTCAGCCTCGGGGAAGCGGGTCTCCCCGGTCACATGCAGCGCCCGCACCACGAAGCGGGGACCGGCGGCCTCCGGGGCGGCCGGCGCCTGGCCGCGCTCGATGCGGATGTCGGGGATCGATTTCGGCTGGGCCGGCGCCGGGGGAATTTGCTGAAGCTGCGCGCCGCCGCCGACGGTCGGCTGGGCGAACGCGCTCGACGAGGCGGCCGCCAGCAAGGTGGCCGTGATGAGTGCCAATTTCATGATAGGTTACGCCCGTGCCATCATTAGAAATTGGAAAATTTCTATTCGATGAACTTGTGATAAATGCCCTCCAAGCTTAAGCGTTCCATTGGTGAGAGATAATTGTTTCGAAGTTTTTCGGGCCACTTTACGGATCGAAATAAATCCACATCGGCATTTATTATTATTGGAGACCGCCGATTTATAAAGCTTCCTCGCAAATGTTATACTTCGAATATTTCATCATATCAAAAGATAGACCGGCGGCCCGAGGCAACCGGCTTCGGCAAGCGCGCGGTCGCAGAGGCGCAGGTGTGGGCGGCGCGTTTGGGGGCGCTCAGGCCCGCTGGATCTTCACGGCCGTGCCGTAGGCGAGCACCTCGGTGACGCCCTCCATGATCTCGTTGGCGTCGTAGTACATGGCGATGACTGCGTCGGCGCCCATCTCCTGGGCATGCGCGACCATCAGGTCGTAGGCCTCCTGGCGGGCCCGCTCGGCGAGCTCGGTATAGATCGAGAGGTTGCCGCCGAAGATCGACTGGATCGCCCCGCCGAGGTTGCCGAGCGCGCTGCGCGAGCGGACGGTGATGCCGCGCACCACGCCCAGGTGCTTGGTGACCACATAGCCGGCCAGGTCGTTGGTGGTGGCGACGATCATGATGACGAGCCCCTCGCGATGAGGCCTCCGGTATATCGCCGCCTCGCCAGCTGCGCCACGGGCGTTGCGGACCGCTCCCGTCGCCGCTAGACCGCCGCCAGCGACGCTCCGGAGACCGCGATGACCGCCACAAGCCCGAAGACCAGGACCGAGACCGACACCTTCGGCCCGATCGAGGTCCCGGCCGACCGGTACTGGGGCGCCCAGACGCAGCGGTCGCTGCAGAACTTCAAGATCGGCTGGGAGAAGCAGCCCAAGCCGATGGTCCGCGCCCTGGGCGTGGTCAAGCGCGCCGCCGCCGAGGCCAACGTGGCGCTGGGCAAGCTGGATCCCGTGATCGGCGAGGCAATCGTTGCCGCCGCCCAGGAGGTGATCGACGGCAAGCTCGACGACCACTTCCCGCTGGTGGTCTGGCAGACCGGCTCCGGCACCCAGTCGAACATGAACGCCAACGAGGTGATCTCGAACCGGGCCATCGAGCTGCTGGGCGGCGTGATGGGCTCCAAGAGCCCGGTGCATCCCAACGACCACGTCAACATGAGCCAGTCGTCGAACGACACCTATCCGACGGCCATGCACATCGCCTGCGCGGAGGAGGCGGCGCGCGCGGTGATGCCGGCGCTGGAGCACCTGCACGCGGCGCTGAAGGTGAAGACCGAGGCCTTCGCCCACATCATCAAGATCGGCCGCACCCACACCCAGGACGCCACGCCGCTGACGCTGGGCCAGGAGTTCTCCGGCTATTCGCACCAGGTCGCCATGAGCGTGCGGCGGATCAAGGAGACGCTGTACGGCCTCTACGAGCTGGCGCAGGGCGGCACGGCGGTGGGCACCGGCCTGACCGCGCCGGTGGGCTTCGCCGAGAAGGTCGCCGAACGGATCGCGGCGATCACCCGGCTGCCGTTCGTGACGGCGCCCAACAAGTTCGAGGCGCTGGCCGCCCACGACGCCATGGTGTTCAGCCACGGGGCGCTGGTCAGCGCGGCGGCCGCCCTGTTCAAGATCGCCAACGACATCCGCTTCCTGGGCTCGGGCCCCCGCGCCGGGCTGGGCGAGCTGTCGCTGCCGGAGAACGAGCCGGGCTCCTCGATCATGCCGGGCAAGGTCAACCCGACCCAGGCCGAGGCCCTGACCATGGTTTGCACCCAGATCATGGGCAACGAGACGACCATGACCATCGCCGGCTCGCAGGGGCACTTCGAGCTGAACGTCTACAATCCGGTGATGGCCTACAACTTCCTGCAGTCGTGCCGGCTGCTGGCCGACGCGGCGATCAGCTTCACCGACAACATGGTGGCAGGCATCGAAGCGCGTGAGGACAACATCAAGGCCAACCTCGAGCGCAGCCTGATGCTGGTGACCGCGCTGAAGGAGCACATCGGCTACGACAAGGCCGCGGCCATCGCCAAGCAGGCGCACAAGAACGGCACCACCCTGCGCGAAGAAGCGGTCGGCGGCGGCTATGTGACCAACGAGGAATTCGACGCCTGGGTGCGCCCCGAGGACATGATCCACCCGGGGTGAGGACCGCCATTGACCCCGCGCGCGAACCGGCGCGTGAAGGTCCATGGCCAAGGAAACCGTCTACATCGTGCAGTCCTATGTCGCGGGCCGCGGCAAGGGGCTGAAGGCCGAGCAGCAGGTCGGCTGCAAGAGCGCCGCCGAGGCGCTGCGCAAGGCTGAGCGGCTGGGACCGCTGCGCGAGGGCGTGGTGGCCTTCTCGGCCACGGCCGACACCGAGCTCGGCGACTATGACGAGAACCCGGTGATCCTGTTCAAGGCTGGCCGGCTGCCCTTCCCGTTCGCGGACTAGGGGCGCTGGATCCGCCCGAGGTGACGGTGGCGGCCGAAGCGGGTAGGATTCTGCAATGGGCAAGATCGAACCGAAGATCGATCCGGAACTTCTGGCGCAGGCCCAGGAAGCTGGCGTTCCCGTGGACCAGGTGATCGAAGACGCCCTACGGCGCGCCTTGCTGAAGGCCGACAAGGCTGGCGCGGACGCCCGGGCCGCGAAATGGGCTGAGGACAACGCCGAGGCGATCAAAGACTACAACCGCCGCATTCGCCAACGCGGCGTATTCAGCGCCGGGTTCCGGACCTGGTAATTGCGACAGTTCGACGTCCTGCAGAACCCCAACGTCGAAACGCGTCCCTACCCGCCCTTCGTGATTGTCTTGCAGTCCCACCACCTGGATCCGCTGGCCACCATCTTCCTCGCGCCGCCGGTGGTCGATGCCGAGAGGCAGATGTCGTCTCTTGATATCGCGATTGAATTCCAAGGTCGGCGGCTTGTGCTGGCTGAGGCGGAGGCGGCCGGCGTGCCTCGGCAAGGCCTAGGTCGGTCGCTCGGCTCCGTCGTGGAGCATGAAGAGGAAATCCGACGCGCGTTTGATCGGCTGATGACCGGCTTCTAGGCCCGCCGGAGCACCGCGAAGTCGGCGAGGTCCTCCAGCGCTGGGCGCCAGGCGTTGGCGCCGAAGTCGGCGAGCGCGGCCTTGGCGCTGGCGGCATAGCCGGCGGCCAGCGCCAGGGTGGCGTCCAGCGCCCCGGTCTGGCGCATCAGCTCGCGGGCGCGTTCGAAGTCGCCGTCGGCCTGATCGCGGCGGTCGACGGTGCGGACCCAGAACTCCCGCTCGGTCGGCGTGCGGGCCATGGCCAGCAGCAGCGGCAACGTCGCCTTGCCCTCCCGGAAGTCGTCGCCGGGGTTCTTGCCGAGCGTCGCGCTGTCGCCGGAGTAATCGAGGGCGTCGTCGACCAGCTGGAAGGCGAGGCCCAGGTCCTGGCCGTACTGGCGCAGCGCCCGGCAGCGCTCGGGCGGGGCGCCGGCCGAGACCGCGCCGGCCTCGGCGGCGGCGGCGAACAGCTCGGCGGTCTTGGCGCGGATGATGTCCAGATAGACCTCCTGGGAAAGGTCCATGTCGTGGGCGCGGGTGAGCTGCAGCACCTCACCCTCGGCGATCACGCGGCTGGCGCGGGCGAGGATCTCCAGCGCCGGCATGGAGCCCGAGCCGACCATCAGCTCGAAGGCGCGGGCGAACAGGAAATCGCCGACCAGCACGCTGGAGGGCGCGCCCCAGATCAGGTGGGCGGCGACGCGGCCGCGGCGGAGCTGCGATGAATCCACCACATCGTCGTGCAGCAGTGTGGCGGTGTGGATGAACTCGACGGCGGCGGCGAGCTTCAGGCAGGCGTCGTCGCGGGCCCCGGCCAGCCTGGCGGCGGCGACGGTGAGCAGCGGGCGCAGCCGCTTGGCGGAGCCGGCGATCAGGTGGTCGGCCAGCGCCGGGATCACCGGCACGGGGCTGTCCATGTGCCGCCGGATCAGGGCGTCCACGGCGGCCATGTCCGGCGCCGCCAGCGCAAGCAGCCCGTCGAGGGACGGCGGCTTTTCGGCAAGGGCCGTGCGAGCGGCTTCCACTAAGACCTCAAGCTCCAGGCTTCGGCGGGGCCGGGGGGTGGCCGGCCGCCGTTGCGGGGGACAATGGTGACGCGGTAGGCCACGGTCAAGCGACCCACACGTGCTAGGTCCACCTTACACCAATTGGGTTTGAGGCGGCGCGATGGACGAGATGACGGACGACACCGTGCTCGACGGCCGCGTGAAGCTGCGCCAGCCGGCCCGCGGCTATCGGGCGGGCGTGGATGCGGCCCTGCTGGCGGCGGCCTGCGACGCGGGGCCCGGCGAGCGGGTGATCGAGGCAGGCTGCGGGGCCGGCGGGGCGCTGCTGGCCGCGGCCACGCGGCGTGCAGGCGCAAGCTTCGTGGGCATCGAGCGCGACCCGAAGGCGGCGGCGCTGGCGCGGGAGAACGCGGCCGTGAACGGACTCTCGGACCGCGTGGCGGTGATCGACGGCGACGTCGTGCATCGCTTCGCCGGCCTGGGGCTGGAGCCGTTCGACGCGGCGCTGGCCAATCCGCCGTTCTTCGACGATCCCACCGCGCTGCGCGGCCCCGCGGAGGCCCGCCGCGCGGCCTGGATGGCCGACGACGGCCTGTCGGCCTGGACGGGGTTCCTGACCAAGGCCGTGCGCGAGGGCGGGAGCATCACCTTGATCCACCGCGCTGACCGGCTGGCCGATATCCTGGCGCTGCTGGGCGACAAGGCCGGCTCCTGCCAGGTGCGGCCGGTGCACTCCTTCGCCGACGAGCCCGCAAAGAGGGTGCTGGTGCGGGCGATCAAGACCGGCAAGGCGCCGCTGAAACTGCTGCCCGCCCTGGTGCTGCACGGCCGCGACGGCGGCAAGCATACGGAAGAGGCCGAGGCGATCCTGCGCGGCCGGGCCGCCCTCGCCTGGGACTAGGCCGCCGCCGGAATGCCCAGCCGCTCGCGGTAGCGGTGGTGAACCAGGTCGTGGGTCTCGGGGTGCTTGGTCATGTAGGCGGCCATGTAGGGGCAGAGCGGGATGACCTTCAGGTCGTGGTCGCGGGCGTACTGCATGGCGTAGCGGGCCAGCCGGCCGGCGACGCCCTTGCCCTCGAAGGCGTCCGGCACCACGGTGTGCGGCAGGATGATCGCGCCATGCACCAGCCGGTACTCGGCGAAGGCCTTGTCCTTGCCCAGCGCGATCTCGAACCGATGGTCGGTCGTGTTGTCGACCACGTCTGGGATGTCGATGTCGGCCATGCGGGCTCCTCCGGCCGTCACCTTGACGCGGGCGCCCGCGGCCGCCAAGCTCCACCCATCGACGCCACACCCGCCGAAGGAGGATCGCATGCGAACGCCCATTGCCCGCAAAGCCCTTCGCCGCGTCGATACGCCGAGCGCCTAGCAGCCTCGATCCTCTCTCCACTGCAGACAGGATTTCCGCGGGTCGACGCCTGACGGCTTGCGACCTCATTCCCAAGGAAATCCGATCTTGATCACTCCCTATGGCTGGAGCCGCGGGCTCCAGCGCGACTTCGAACCCTTCGCGGCGCGCGGGCTCGTCCCGGCCCGCGTCATCGTCCAGCAGCGCGGCCTCTACCGGCTGGTCGCCGAGGCTGGCGAGACGGAGGCCAGGCTCTCCGGCCGCTTCCACCATGACGCCGAGGACGGCGGCCATCCGGTGGTCGGCGACTGGGTGGGCATCCAGGCGGAGGACGGCTTTGCGCTGATCCAGGGCCTGGTCCCGCGGCGCACCGCCTTCGTGCGGAAACAGGCCGGGACAGGGCATGGGGTCCAGGTGGCGGCCGCCAACGTCGACGTGGCGCTGCTGGCCCTGTCGCTGAACGGCGACCTGAATCTACGCCGGCTGGAGCGCTATCTGGCGGCGACCTATGAGAGCGGCGCGGCGCCGGTGGTGGTGCTGACCAAGGCCGACGCCTGCGCCGACGTGGCCGGGGCCGTGGCGCAGGTGGCGACGGTGGCCGGCGATGCGCCGGTGATGGCGGTCTCGGCGGTGAGCGGCGAAGGCCTCGCAGCCCTGGCCGACCAGCTGGAGCCCCGGCGGACAGCGGTGTTGCTGGGATCGTCGGGCGTCGGCATCCGCGAGCACGACGAGCGCGGCCGCCACACCACCACCCATCGCGAGCTGATCCGGCTGCCGTCAGGGGCGCTGATCCTCGACACGCCGGGCATGCGCGAGCTCGGCCTCATCGACGCGGAGGCGGGCGTGGCGGTGGTGTTCGCCGGCGTCGAGGCGGAGGTGGAGGCGCTGGCGGAGACCTGCCGGTTCAAGGACTGCGCCCACGGCGCCGAGCCGGGCTGTGCGGTGCGGGCGGCGCTGGACGACGGGCGGCTGGAGGCCGCGCGGTTCGAAGCGTGGCGCAAGCTGCAGCGTGAGCTCGCCCACGAACGGGTCAAGGAGGACCCGCTGGCCCGCAAGGCCCAGCAGCGGGAGTGGATCTCCCGCATGAAGAGCGCCCGAGTCCATATGAAGGACAAGCGCAAGATCGAGTGAAGTTCCTCCCCTTCGGGGGAGGTGGCCCGAAGGGCCGGAGGGGGCTTCCGCCGCGGACTTGCAGCCGCTCGTTTTGAGCGGAAGCCCCCTCAGTCGCTTCGCGACAGCTCCCCCGAAGGGGAGCAACTCTAGTTCCGGGCCGTGTCCACCAGCTTGTTCTTGGTGATCCAGGGCATCATGGCGCGCAGGCGGGCGCCGACTTCCTCGATGGGGTGCTCGGAGGCCCGCCGGCGGGTGGCCTTGAAGCTGGCCTGGCCGGCGGCGTTCTCGTTCATCCAGTCGCGGACGAAGCGGCCCGACTGGATGTCTTCCAGCACCCGCTTCATCTCGGCCTTGGTCTCCGCGGTGACGATGCGCGGGCCGGTGACGTACTCGCCGTACTCGGCGGTGTTGGAGATCGAGTAGTTCATGTTGGCGATGCCGCCCTCGTAGATCAGGTCGACGATCAGCTTCACCTCGTGCAGGCACTCGAAATAGGCCATCTCGGGCGCATAGCCCGCCTCGACCAGGGTCTCGAAGCCGGCGCGGATCAGTTCGACCAGGCCGCCGCACAGCACGCTCTGTTCGCCGAACAGGTCGGTCTCGCATTCCTCGCGGAAGGTGGTCTCGATGACGCCGGAGCGGCCGCCGCCGATGGCCGAGGCGTAGGCCAGGCCGAGGTCCAGGGCATTGCCGGTGGCGTCCTGGTGGACGGCGATCAGGCAGGGCACGCCGCCACCCTTCTGGTACTCGCCGCGCACCGTGTGGCCAGGGCCCTTGGGCGCCACCATCAAGACGTCGATGGTCGAGCTGGGCTCGATCAGGTTGAAGTGGATGTTGAGGCCGTGGGCGAACAGCAGGGCCGCGCCGTCCTTGATGTTGGCGGCGATCTCGCCGTTGTAGATCTCGCGCTGCAGCTCGTCGGGCGCGAGGATCATGATCGCGTCGGCCCACTTGGCGGCGTCGGCGACGCTCATCACCTTCAGGCCGTCGGCCTCGACCTTCTTGGCGGTGGCCGAGCCGGGCTTCAGCGCCACGACCACGTTCTTGCACCCGGAATCAGTGAGGTTGAGCGCGTGCGCGCGGCCCTGGGAGCCATAGCCGACTACGGCGATCTTCTTGTCCAGGATGCGGGAAAGGTCGGCGTCGCGGTCATAGTAGACGCGCATGATTGTTCTCCTAGAGGGACAAGAAGCGCCGCGA
The DNA here is from genome assembly GCA_028290945.1 of Phenylobacterium sp. GTDB lineage: Bacteria > Pseudomonadota > Alphaproteobacteria > Caulobacterales > Caulobacteraceae > Phenylobacterium. The sequence continues at coordinate 20,751 of JAQGIV010000016.1, forward strand.
GCGCGCAACGCAAGTGCAGCAAAGCGGGGGCTCTGAAGCGGTTTTTTGCGTGAAGGTCAAGGGACGGCCTCAGAGTTTGAGCCGCGCCATGGGGATCGAGTCGACGTAGTCGCCGTCGCGCCAGGCATAGGCGCGCAACAGGCCCTCGCGCTCGAAGCCGAAGCGCTCATACAGCGCGATGGCGCGCGCATTGTCGGCGTAGACCTCCAGCTCCAGGCGCCTGAGGTTCCACCAGCGGTCGGCCAGGTCGACGATGGCGGCCATCAGGGCGGTCCCCGCGCCGCGTCCGGCGTAGGCGTCGTGCACCGCCATGCCGATGTCGCCGGCGTGGCTGCGGCGATGCCGCTCCTGGCGGTTCAGGCTGGCCGCGCCGATCAGCTTGCCGTCGATGATGGCGACCATGCGCGCGACGTTCGGCGAGCTGTCGCCCCAGCGCTTCTGGCGCTGGTCGGTGGAGATCAGCGGCGTGGCGAGCGTGCCCCAGATCACCTTCGGCTGGTCGAAGGTGTCGGCGAGCGCGGCGATGTCGCCCGGCTCCTGGGCGCGGATGATGATGTCGGAAGGTGGGCTCATGGTCGTCTTTCCCTGGGGTGGTGCGGCGGGAGAAGCGGGGCCCAAAGAAAAAGCCCCGTCGGTGTCCCGGCGGGGCTGGTGGCTCGGAAGCGTGGCTGACCTCTAGCGCACGACAACCTTCCCCGGCCCGCCGGCGGCGGTCGGAATAAGGAGGGCGAAGGTCATGGCTACGCAGCGCATGGCGCATGCTTACCCTGAGACGCGAAGCTTGGCAAAGTGGCGTCGGCAGTTCGGGGAAATGCGGGTGACGGCGCAAGGCAAGACCACGGCGAGCGCGCGGCCCCGTTCGGGCGCGACGGCCCGCGTCTGCGCCAACTGCGCTGCGCGGCTGCAGGGGCGCTGGTGCCACGGCTGCGGCCAGGACTCCCACGGCCACAAGCGCGCCATCGGCCACCTGGCCTGGGAGGCGATCGAGGGGCTGTTCCATCTGGACGGGCGGCTGGCGACGACCTTGCCGGCGCTGTTCGTGCGGCCGGGGAAGCTGGCGCGGGACTACATGGAAGGCCGCATCGCCCGGCACGTGCCGCCGTTCCGCCTGTTCCTGGTGTCGCTGCTGGTGTTCATCCTGGCGGCCGAGTGGGCGGCGCACCGCAACACCGTCGACAACGAGCAACGCGCCCACGCCCGGGCCGTGGCGCTGGCCACCCCGCAGGGCCGCGCCGCCGAGGCCGTTCGCCTGCGCGTGGCCGCGGCGCAGGCGCGCATCGAGAGCCTGCAGGAGGCCGCCAGCGATCGGGCCGACGAGCTGCAGGACGCCGACACCCGCGCCGGAGCCGAGGCGCACTATGCCCGCAATCTGGCGAGGGCGGACGTCCGCTACGGCCAGGCGCTGGCCAAGGCCGACCGGGTGGCGCAGGGCCTGCCGGAGCCGCCGCCCAAGCCGGCGGCGGCCGAGGCGGCGGTCGGCGCCAAGGCCTGGTGGAAGGGCGCGGTGAAGAAGGCCGAGCAGAACCCGGAATACTACTGGAGCATCCTGTTCGCCTGGGGCCACCGGGCGGCGGTGCTACTGCTGCCGATCGTCGGCCTGACCCTGGCGCTGGTCTATCGGGGCCGGCGCGAGCTGTTCCTCTACGACCACCTGCTGGTGGCCATGGACCTGATGGCCTTCGGGTTCCTGGCCAATGCGCCCGGGTTCCTGCTGCCCATGCCGTGGGCCGGCTGGTGGCTGGGGGCGGTGGCGCTGTGGACGCCGATCAACCTGTTCCAGACCCTGCGCGGCGGCTACGGCTCGGGCGTGCTGGGCGCGACGGTGAAGACCCTGGTGGTGTGGACGGTCAGCGTCAGCGCGTTCGGCGTGCTGTTGCTTGGGCTGATGGTGCTGGCCCTGGCGCAGCTCGCATGATCGAGATCAACCATCACATCACCCTGGCCGACGACGAGGTGCAGGTGCGCGCGGTGCGCGCCTCCGGCCCCGGCGGGCAACACGTCAACAAGGTCTCGACGGCCATCGAGCTGCGCTTCGACGTGCGCAGCTCTTCGCTGCCCGAGCGGGTGAAGACGCGGCTCGAGCACCTGGCCGGCAGCCGGCTGACGCTGGAGGGGGTGCTGATCCTGGTGGCGCAGGAATACCGCAGCCAGGAGATGAACCGGCGGGCCGCCTTCGACCGGCTGATCGGCCTGATCCGCAAGGCCGCCGAGCCGCCGCCCCCGCCGCGCAAGAAGACCAAGCCCAGCCGCGCCGCCAAGCAGCGCCGCGTCGACGCCAAGACCCGGCGCGGCGGCCTCAAGGCCAAGCGCGGCCGGGTCAAGGGCGAGGACTAGCCATCCACCCGATGGTCCGCGCGACGGCGGGATTCCTGCGGCGGATGGAACACCAAGGCTCAGCTTGAGTTGAGATTCAGCTTGGGTCCCCGCCGTCGCGGGGATGAGCGGTTTTGGAGTTTCCCCCACTGGCATGGTTTCGCCGCAATGGCTTATAAGCTCCGCTCGATGACCCGAGCGCCCCTCTTCGCCGCCCTCGCCCTGACGACCGCCGTGGCGGCCTGCACGCCGAGCCTGGGCCCGCCGCCGCCCGGCTATGTGCCGCCGTCACCGCCCGGGGAGGCCGCCTTCCGCGCCTCGGAGTTCGACTGGTCGACGGCACCGGGCCCCAACACCATCGCCGGGCGCCTGGCCTACGTTAAGGGCGAGACCCACTACACCTGCCAGGGCGCCAGCGTGATCCTGACGCCGGAGACCCCGTGGTCGCGGCGGCGGATGGAGGTGCTGTACCTCTCGGCCGAGCGCGCCGCCCTGCCCGCCGACGAGGTTCGCGCGCGGACCGCCGAGGCGCCGCCCGGCGATTCCACGCCGTTCATCAAGCGCACCATCTGCGATCCCGCCGACCACTTCGCCTTCAACCACCTGCCGAACGGCGCCTGGTACGCGATCACCATCGCCAAGCCGGCGCACGGCGGCGCGGGCGGGGCCGTGGCGCTGATGAAGCGGGTGGTGACCAAGGGCGGCAAGATCACCGCCGTCGCGCTCTGACGAACCCGTAGGCGCCGTTTCGCGTTGTCCTTCGATGAGATGAATCGAAGGAACATTTCCGCATGCGCAAACTGATTGTCGCCGGACTGGCGGCCGCCAGCCTGATGGGCGGCGCGGGCGCGGCGCTTGGCCAGCCGGTCGTCGAGCGCTGGGGCCATTGGGATCCGACCTGGGGCGCCGACCCCGGCCCGCCGCCACGCGCCATGTGGCGCCATTGGCGCCACCGCGAGAACGGCTGGTACGGGCATGTCCACAACTGCATGGTGCGCGAGCACTACAATCCGCACCGCGACGCCTACATGGTCGGCCACCGCTGGGTGGGCTGCCGCGACTGACGCCGCCGATCGGGCGTGAACCAGGCCCCGGACCGCAAGGCCGGGGCCTTTTTATGCGCCGGCCGCCTCCGCCTGGGGCTGAGCCTCGGCATAGGCCTCGCGCAGCTTCGCGCCGGCCTCGTCGTAGAGGAACGGCAAGGTGGCGTAGCGGCGGCCGCGGGTGACCGGCGTCGCCTCGTGCAGCAGGCTGCAGGAGAACACCACCGCCCCGCCGGTGGGCGCGCGGTAGGTGCGCCGGCCGTATTCGGGGAAGCGCAGGTCGCCGCCCTCGAAATCCTCGCTGTTGAGGTTGATGGTCACGGCGAACTTGCGGTGCGCGGTCTGCGGCGCGCCGTTGTCGATGTGCGGCTTGAAGAAGCCGCCCTCCTCGGCGTCGTAGCAGGCGACGATGTAGCGCTCGATGCGGGTGACCTCGAACTGGAAGGCCCGCTTGATCTCCGGCAGCAGGCGCAGCGCGATGCGGGCGCGCAGGCCCTCGCGCAGCGGCCCGTCCGGGATCTCGGCGTCGCGGCGGCGCTTCTGGCGGTCGATCCGGCCGACGAACTTGCCCTCGATGGTGTGCATCACCCCCGACGGCGCCCCGCCCGTGGCGGCATAGGCCTCGATCAACTGGCGGCAGAAGCCGGGCTCCAGCACGCGTGGCACGATCAGCACCGGGGCGCTCATCGGCACGCCCGCGTGGTTGTCGGCGGCGCCGATGGCGGCCACGATGTCCAGCGCCCCGCCGATCTCGCCCAGCGGGCCGCTAGCGATCAGCCGCAGGCTCGGGTCGACCAGGAACCAGGTGGGATCGAGGCGGCCCTCGCCGTCCTGCGCCCCGAACAGGCGGCGCAGCTCGCCGGCGACGTCGGAGAACCAGTGCAGGCCGTTCGGCGCATCCACGGCGGCGGCGTAGCTGGCCGCGTCGGGCAGCACGCCGAACACCGCGGCGTTGTCGTCGCGGAACAGCCCCGGGCGGCCGGCGAGCGCCGCCAGGCACGCCGCGCGCGCCGGCGACGGCTCCGGCAGGAAGACCAGCAGGACGAGCCGCCCGCCGACGCTGGCGAACTCGAAATCCGGGTTCAGCGGCGACGGCGCCCTGAAGCGGGGGACCGGGGTTCCAGGGGTCAGGCTCATGGCCGGAGAGCCTAGCCCAAGAGACCGGCGGACCGCAAAACCGGTGACGCTTGGCCCGCCGTGAGAAATCCCCGCGAAGGAGGTGAACCTCCCGACTTTCCACGGGTTTCGCTGAAGAGACGGCGGGGCTTGCAGGACCCCGCGGGAGGTCACCATGCGCAACCTGATCGGCATCGGCGTTATCGCGGCCGCCCTGGCGCTGACCGGCGCCGCGGCCGAGGCCAAGGCGCTCGCCAAACGGCCGGCCGCCGTCGCGCCCTCGGCCGGCCGCTACGGCGTCGCGGCGAGCGATCGCGCGCCCACCCCCGGCCGCGGCTACAGCGCCCGCGCGCGGCACATGGCTGACTGCCTGGCCGCCTACCGCAGCTACGACCCGGGCACCGACAAGGTGGTGCTGCGGGACGGGGTGACGCGGCGCTGCGGCCTGTAATTCGGCGCAGGAACCAAGCTCTACGCTGGGAACCCGACAGTCATCCCAAGACGTTTGGCCTGCTTGAGGGATGCCCGAATGGAGATATTGGTGATGCGCAAGATATTGGGCGCCGCCGTCATCGGCCTGACGGCTCTCGGCGGCGCAGTAATCGCAGGCGGTGCGCAGGCTCAGCCCTATGGCTACTACGTACCGGCCCCCGTGCCCGCCCCGGCGCCTTACGGCTACTATGACAACGGCTATTACCGCCCGGCGCCGGCCTACAACGGATATTACGGCACGCCGAGCTACAGCTACAACGACGGCGCGGGCCTGGCCGGCGCCCTGATCGGCTCGCTGATCGCCCCGGCCTATGGTCCGGCCGTGCCGGTCGACCGCTACGGCCCCGATCCGAACGGCATGATCGCCCCCGACGGCCACCGGATCAAATGCAAGCTGACCACCGGCTACGACGGCCGCTGGGGCGGCTATCGCACCCATCGCGAGTGCGATTAGCGCCTAGGAAGCGAGCGCGCCCGCCGGTTCACTGGCGGGCGCGTTGCGCTGATGATACGACCGATACGTGTGTGACCGGGGGGCACAGCCATGAACAGCAGCGGCAAGGACGATTCGTCGGAAGAACAGGTTCGGCGCACCGAGGGCCGTATTTGGACCATAAGCATTGCGACATCTGTAATCGGCTCGGCTATCTTCGTGGCGTTCCTAGAACCCATCATGAAGGGCTTGGGCCATGCTGTTGGCTCGTTGGGCGGGACGCTTATCCAGGGACTTCTTGACTCGATTTACAAGCAGGCCGCGGCTTCAGTTTCGGAACAATTCCTTTTTCAACTTTTAGTCCCGCTTTATTTGATCGCTGCAAACATCGCGATTGTGGCTTTTCTCATTTCTACGGGTACAGTAGAGAGAATTGCCAAACATGTAGCCAGAGATTCGGAAAATACAAAGAAACTGCCAAGAAAATCTCGTCCTTTTCGCTACTTTATGTCTATATTGTCTATATTTTTGCTATTCCAGCTAGCTTACTTGTCTATGGGAAATTTCATTCAGATGCAGGCGAAAGTTAGCTTCGACACTAGGCTAACCGCGCTGGCTCCGTATATTTCCGACGCGGAGTACAAGATGTTGGCGGCGCGTTGGGTGCTAATTGACGGCCGAGCCGACTACGAAGCGCTGATGGGTCAGATGCAGTCAGATGCAGACATACATCATGTTCGCCTACCTCCGAGGCTACTCTAGCTATCGCAAGCCATGGCAGGCCGACCCAAGCTATGCTGGGCCTCAGTGGACCTTGGCGCGGCCGATCTCCAGGCCGTCCTCGCCGGCCTCCACGTCGATGACCGAGCCGTCCTCCAGCTCGCCCGCCAGCAGCTTGCGGGCGATGGGATCGATCAGTTCCTTCTGGATCACCCGCTTCAGCGGCCGGGCGCCATAGACCGGGTCGTAGCCGCGCTCCGCCAGCCAGTGCATCGCACCGGGTGAAAGGGCGATGGCCATGCGGCGGTCGGCCAGGAGCTTCTCGACGCGCTGCAGCTGGATGCCGACGATGTCGTCCATCTCGGCGCGGCCCAGCCGCTTGAACAGGATGATCTCGTCGATCCGGTTGAGCAGCTCGGGGCGGAAGTGCTTGCGCACCACCTCCATCACCGGCTGACGCGCGGTCTCCACGTCGTCCTCCTCGCCGAGGCCGGCGAGATATTCCGAACCCATGTTGGAGGTCATGATGATCAGGGTGTTGCGGAAGTCGACCGTGCGGCCCTGGCCGTCGGTGAGACGGCCGTCGTCGAGCACCTGCAGCAGCACGTGGAAAACGTCCGGGTGGGCCTTCTCCACCTCGTCGAACAGCACCACCTGATAGGGCCGGCGGCGCACGCTCTCGGTGAGCGCCCCGCCCTCGTCGTAGCCGACGTAGCCGGGGGGCGCGCCGATCATCCGGCTGACCGAGTGCTTCTCCATATATTCGCTCATGTCGAGGCGGGTGACCGCCGCCTCATCGTCGAACATGAATTCGGCCAGCGCCTTGGTGAGCTCGGTCTTGCCGACCCCCGTGGGGCCGAGAAACAGGAACGAGCCGATCGGGCGGCCCGGGTCCTTCAGGCCGGCGCGAGCTCGACGCACCGCGTCGGAGACGGCGACCAGCGCCTCCTCCTGGCCGACCACCCGCTGGCGCAGGGCGTCTTCCATCTTGAGCAGCTTCTCGCGCTCGCCCTCGAGCATCTTCTCGACCGGAACGCCGGTCCAGCGCGAGACCACCGCGGCGATCTGTTCGGCGTCGACCACCTCCGGCGTGACCGGGTCCTTGGTCTCGGCGGCCTCGGCCTGGGCCAGGCGCTTCTCCAGCTGCGGGATCTCGCCATAGGCGATCTCCGAGGCGCGCTGCAGGTCGCCGCGGCGCTGGGCGGCGGTCAGCTCGGCGCGCAGCCGGTCGAGGGCCTCGCGGGCCTGGGCGGCCTGGCCGACCTTCTCCTTCTCGGCCCGCCAGCGGGCGGTGAGCTCGGCGCTCTCGCCTTCCAGCGAATGCAGCTCCTCCTCGAGCTTTTCGAGACGGGCCTTGGAGGCCGCGTCGGTCTCCTTGGACAGGGCCTCGCGCTCGATCTTCAGCTGCACGACGCGCCGGTCGATCTCATCCAGCTCCTCGGGCTTGGAATCCACCGCCATGCGCACCCGGCTGGCCGCCTCGTCCATCAGGTCGATGGCCTTGTCGGGCAGGAAGCGGTCGGCGATGTAGCGGTTGGAGAGCGTGGCGGCCGCGACGATGGCGCTGTCGGAGATGCGCACCCCGTGGTGCACCTCGTACTTCTCCTTCAGGCCGCGCAGGATCGAGATGGTGTCCTCGACGGTCGGCTCGCTGACGAACACCGGCTGAAAGCGCCGCGCCAGGGCGGCGTCCTTCTCGACGTTCTTGCGGTACTCATCGAGCGTCGTGGCGCCCACGCAGTGCAGCTCGCCGCGGGCCAGCGCGGGCTTCAGCAGATTGGAGGCGTCCATCGCCCCCTCGCTCTTCCCGGCGCCGACCAGCGTGTGCATCTCGTCGATGAACAGGATGATCGAGCCCTCGGCGGCGGTGACCTCGTTCAGCACCGCCTTCAGGCGCTCCTCGAACTCGCCGCGGTACTTCGCGCCGGCGATCAGCGAGCCCATGTCGAGGGCCAAGAGCTTCTTGTCCTTCAGGCTCTCCGGCACGTCGCCGTTGATGATGCGGAGCGCCAGGCCCTCGACGATGGCGGTCTTGCCGACGCCGGGCTCGCCGATCAGCACCGGGTTGTTCTTGGTGCGCCGCGACAGCACCTGGATGGTCCGGCGGATCTCCTCGTCGCGGCCGATCACCGGATCGAGCTTGTCGTCGCGAGCCGCCTGGGTGAGGTCGCGGGCGTAGCGGCCCAGCGCGTCATAGCCCTGCTCGGCCGAGGCGCTGTCTGCGGTCTTGCCCTTGCGGATGGCCTGGGCGGCGTTCTCCAGGGCCGCGGTGGTGACGCCGGCCGCCTTCAGCGCCTCGGCGGCCTCGCCGCCTTCCCTGGCGATGGCGATCAGCAGGCGCTCGGTGGTGACGAAGGCGTCGCCGGCCTTCTTGGCGCCGTCCTCCGCGTCGGCGAAGACCCGGGCGGTCTCGGGCTTCATGTAGAGCTGGCCGGAGCCGCCCTCCACCTTCGGGACCTTGGCGATGGCGGCGTCGATCGCCGTGTCGGCCTCGTCGGGCCGCCCGCCGGCGCTCTGGATCAGCGCGCGCGACAGCCCGTCCTTCTCCTCCAGCAGCACCTTCAGGATGTGCTCCGGCGCCAGTTGCTGGTGCCGGCGCGCCAGCGCCAGGCTCTGGGCCGAGCTGATCGCCTGCTTGGCGCGATCGGAATAGATATCGATGTTCATCAGGTCCCCTTGATAGGCGGATTGAGCGACCGCCTCCAGGAAGCGCGGCCACCGCCCACCAATTTGGTGTGGCACATCAGCCACACAAGAGGTTGCGGACCTGTTATCCCGCCTACTGCGGCGGGTTGTTCTTCTCCAGGAAGGCGACGGTGGCCTGCAGGGTCTGGAAGCGGGTGTCGCCCAGCGAGAGCCAGTGGTCGGCGTGGGGCTGCACGACCAGCTCCACCGACTTGCCGGCCCGCTTCAGGGCGTCGGCCATCTCGATGCTCTGGGAGAGCGGCACGACGGTGTCGTCGCGGCCGTGGATCAGCAGCACGGGGATATCGGCGGCGGCCGCCTGCAGGGCCGGGGAGTATTGCGCCAGCACCGGGTCGCCGAGGTCCTTGGCCCCCATGTAGCGGGTCCAGTAGCGCAGGGCGCCGCGCCCCTCGCGGTGGTTGGAATAGCCGACCATCCGCTTGAGGTCCGAGACCCCGCCGAACGAGACGGCGCAGCGGTAGACGCCCTTGTCGAGGGCCGCGCCGGCCAGGGCCGCATAGCCCCCGTAGCTGGCGCCCACGATGCACACCCGCTTGGGATCGATGGTCCCCTGGGCGGCCAGGTGGCGGACCCCGTCGGAGAGGTCGGTCTGCATCTTGCGGCCCCACTGGCCGAAGCCGGCCTCCATGTAGTCCCAGCCGAAGCCCGACGAGCCGCGGAAGTTGACCTGCAGCACCGCATAGCCGCGCGAGGCCATGCCCTGGGCCCACCAGTCGAAGCCCGGCTCGTCGCGGGCGGCCGGTCCGCCGTGCGGGAACACCACCAGCGGCAGGTTCTTCGGATCGCGGCCGCGGGGCAGGGTGAGGTAGCCGGAGAGCTCGAATCCGTCGGCGGCCTTGTAGCGCACCGCCCGCGTCGGCGAGACGTCGTCGGGCCCGACCCCCAGGTACTCGTTGCCGAGGATCTTCGCCGCGCGGGCGGTCATGTCGACATAGACGTAGGCCGGGCCCAGCGTCGGGGAGTCGGCCCGCACGATGATCTTGCTGCGGTCGTTCGACCAGGAGACCAGCGAGACGCGGTTGTCGGGGAAGGCCTTGGCCACCGCCGCCCAGACCTTCTGGTCGGCAGGGTCGTAGAAGACGTAGCGGCTCTCGTCGCCGACCAGCTCGGTATGGCCGATCAGCCGGCCGGTGGTCGGGTCGTGGAGCGTGGTCTGGCCATCGAGCGCCGGCATCAGCGGCCCCACCCCGGCTGTGGCGCCGTCCACCTCGTACCAGCCCGCGCCGTCCTTGCCGGACATGTTCAGCACGATGGAGCGGCCGTCGCGGCCCAGGCCCATGACGTCGGGCGGGTCGATCGGCTCGTCGCGGGTCATCACGGTGCGCCAGCCGTCGCCCTTCAGCTTCAGGCTCCATTTGCCGCTGCGGCTCTCATAGAGGGTCTGGGCCACCGCCCGTCCGTCGGGCCCGACGAGGAAGTCCCGGGTGTGGATGTCGCCGGTCTCCACCAGCTTCGAGGAGTCGTTCTTCAGGTCGATGCGGAACAGGGCCAGCACGCCCTGGCTGTCGACGAAATGGATGCCCTGCAGGAACAGCGCCGGCCGGCCGTCGACCACCCGCACGATCGGCAGGCCGTCGATGGCGTTCATCGACTCGCCGGCGTCGGTGAGCAGCGGCTTCACCTTCTTCGTGGCGATGTTGACGTCGGCGGCCATGTACCACTCGGCCCGGTCGGCCTCGACGCCGAGCGGCACGCCGGTGACGCTGCTGGTCAGGATCAGGTGGTCGTCGCCGGCCCAGCGGATGTCACGGACCTTGGCGTGGCCCAGGCCGCCCAGGAACAGGGTCTGGTTCTTGGCCATGTCCTTGACGACGAGCCGCCGCTCCTCGCCGTTGGTGACCACCAGGGCGATGACGCCGCCGGTGGCGGACACCGACGCATCCTCGATGCTCGGCAGCTTGCCGTAGGCCTCCAGGGGCGCGGCGAGCGCGGGCCCCGCGAGCAGGGCGAAGACAATTCCGAGCCAGAAGCGGCGAATGCACGCCATGGTCGATCCCCCTAGACCAATCAGCGGAGGGTGGCGCAGCCGAACGCATCCCGCAAGAGGTCGAAACGCCTCAGTTCAGCTCAGAGGGCTCCGGCGGCTTGGGCGGCAGGGGGGCGACGGGGACGCCGTCCTCGACCAATTCGCGAACTTGCTTGGGCGAGGCCTGGCCGTAGATGCCGCGGTCCTCGGCGCGGCCCTCGTGGATGGCGCGGGCTTCCTTGGCGAAGGCGTCGCCGACGTCGTCGAAGTTGGCCTCCACGTGGCGGCGCAGGCGGCCCATGGCCTCCATCATCATCTGGGCCTTGGGGGCGCCCTCGTCCTGCACGGTCCTCTTCGCGCCGGCCACGGCGGGAGCCATGATCTGCTTGGTCACCGCCTGGGTGGCGCAGAGCGGGCATTGCAGCTGGCCGTTGGCGGCCTGCGTGTCGAAGTCGGCCGACGCGCCGAACCAGCCCTCGAACTCGTGGCCGTGCTCGCAGATGAGGGCGTAGCGGATCATGGTCCGGTGAACGGCCGCGCGTTGGCCAGCGCCGGGATGGCGCGGCGGGCCTTGGCGGCGGCGGCCAGGTCCAGGTCGACCACCAGCACGCCGGGCTCGTCGTGGTCGAGCTGGCCCAGCACCTCGCCCCAGGGGCCGACGGCGATCGAATGGCCCCAGGTGCCGCGGCCGTCCTCGTGGAAGCCGCCCTGGGCGGGGGCCAGCACGAAGGAGCCGGTCTCGATGGCGCGGGCCCGCATCAGCACCTCCCAGTGCGCTTCGCCGGTCGGGCGGGTGAAGGCCGCGGGGATGGTCATGACCTCGGCGCCGGCCAGGGCCAGGGCGCGGTACAGCGCCGGGAACCGCAGGTCATAACAGATGGTGAGACCCAGTTTCGCTTCACCCGCGTCGGCGCGCACCGCCCGGTCGCCGGGCTCATAGCTCTCGGACTCGCGGGCCACCTCGCCGGTCGGCAGGTCGACGTCGAACATGTGCAGCTTGTCGTAGGTGGCGGTGACGGCGCCCTTGGGATCGATCAGCACGGCGCGGTTGGCGCACTTGTCGTCCTCGCGCTTGACCAGCGCCGAGCCGATCAGGATCCAGACGCCAAGCTCGCTGGCGGCCTGGCGCATCCCCTGGACGAAGGGATCGTCCTCCAGGGACTTCAGCGCCGGGAACAGCTTGGCGCGGTCCTTCTGCAGGATGTTGGAGCCTTCCGGCGTGGCGATGAAGCTCGCGCCCCGGGCCGCCGCCTCGCGCACCAGCGGCAGGACGTGCGCCAGCGCCGCGGTCTGGTCCGCCGGCGTGCGGGTCTGGATGAGGCCGACCTTCATGGGAAGCTAGATAGGCCATCCCTCCCCATTAAGGGAGGGAAAGGCTAAGCCGCCTGTTGCAGCAAGGTGTCCAGCTTGCCGTCGCGGTCGAGGGCCAGCATCTCGTCGCAGCCGCCGATGTGCCGGTCGCCGACGAAGATCTGCGGGAAGGTGGCGCGGCCGCCGGCCCGGCGCATCATCTCCTGGCGCTTGTCGGGATCGAAGGCGGCCTCGATCTCGGTGAACGCCACGCCCTTCTTCTCCAGCAGCGAGACCGCGCGGATGCAATAGGGGCAGTAGGGCTTCGTATAGATCGTGACGTGGGTCATGGCGCTCTAACCAATTGATCGTCCTGCAAGGTTCATATGGTGAGTCCGCCCATCTCTTGAACCCGTGCGACCACTGCGACATCCACGCGCGCCGCGCCGGCCTTGCGGAGCGCCCGCGCACAGCCCTCGGCGGTGGCGCCGGTGGTCATCACGTCGTCGATCAGCAGCAGGCGCTTGCCTTCGATAAGGGCGCGCTTGCCGTCGGGGACCTCGAAGGCGGCGGCGACGTTGCGGCGGCGGCCCGAGCCCGACTTGCCGGCCTGGCTGTCGGTGGCGCGCCGGCGGATCAGCGCGTCGGGCAGGTAGGCGAGGCCTTCGCGGCGGGCCAGCGGCCGGGCGATCTCGGCGGCCTGGTTGTAGCGGCGCTTGAGCAGCCGGAGCGGGTGCAGCGGCACCGGCAGGACCGCGTCGGCCTCGGCCACCAGCTCGCGGGCGGCCCGGCCGATCCACAGGGCGAACAGCGGGCCAAGGTCCGGCCGGTCGGCGTGCTTCAGCTTGAGGATCGGCTCGCGGCTGGCGTCGTCGTAGAGGCAGGCGGCCCGCGCCGCGGCGAAGGCCCTGGGCCTGGCCAGGCAGCCGCCGCAGCGGGCGCCGGGTCCCTGGTCATATTCGAACGGCGCGCCGCAACCGTCGCAGACCGGGCCGTCGAGGAAGTGGATGCGGCTCCAGCTGTCGGCCGCGAGCCCGCCGGCCTGCGAGGGCGCGCCGTCCAGGCCGCGCGGCGGGAAGATCAGGTCGAGCCCTGAGCGCCAGATCAACCGGGCTTGCAGCGCCGGTTTCCATCCGCGGCCGAAAACGCCATGTTCCGCGCGCAATGTCCGCCCCACCCCGCCTGTTCGACCGAACCCTGCACCGCCAGCGCCTGGACCGCGCCGCGCGCGGCTTCGGCGAGGCCGATTTCCTGCACCGCCGGGCCGCCGCCGACCTGGTGGAGCGCCTGGAGGCGATCATGCGGGACTTCCCCGTGGCGGTCGAGCTTTCCTCGCGCGGGGGCGCGTTCGGCGCGGCGCTGGCGCAGAGCCCCGCCCGCGAGCGGGTGGGCCTGCTGGTGGAGACCGACCTGTCGGCGGCCATGCTGGCCGGCCGCGGCGGACCGCGGGCGGTGGTCGACGAGGAGGCGCTGCCGTTCGCGCCAGAGAGCCTCGATCTGATCGTCTCGACGCTCGGCCTGCACTGGACCAACGACGTGGTCGGGGCCTTGGTGCAGGCTAGGCTGGCCTTGAAGCCCGACGGGCTGTTCATGGCCTCGTTCCTGGGCGGGCAGACCCTGACCGAGCTTCGCCAGTCGCTGGTGGCGGCCGAGGCGGAGATCCTGGGCGGCGCGGGCAGCCGGGTCTCACCCTTCGCCGAGGTCTCCGACGCCGCCAGCCTGTTGCAGCGCGCCGGCTTCGCCCTGCCGGTGGCCGACGTGGACCGGGTGAACGTCAGCTACGAGCACCCGCTGCGGCTGCTGGCCGACCTGCGCCGGATGGGCGAGACCAGCGTGCTCGCCGAGCGGCATCCGAAGCCGCTCAGCCGCCAACTGCTGGCGCGGACCAGCGAGCTCTATTCCGAGCGGTTCGGCGATGCGGCCGGCCGGGCGCCCGCCACCTTCGAGATCATCACCCTGACCGGCTGGGCGCCGCACGAGAGCCAGCAACAGCCGCTGCGCCCGGGCTCGGCCAAGATGCGGCTGGCCGACGCGCTGGGGACCGTCGAGCAGAAGCTGCCGCGCTAGCTCTGCCGCGCGACAACGCGCCACGGCGGCGCTTCGGGCCTGCACCACTACGGTTGCGGTCGAGGGACGCTCTCGGCTTTGGGGGCACGAGTGACATTGAAACTGACCATCGGCGCCGGCGTTGCGGCCGCCGCCTGCGCGATCCTGGCCGCCTGCGCCGACGCGCCCCAGAAACCCGCGCCGCGGGCCTACTATTCGCCGGCCGTGCGGGCGACGCCCAGCACGCTGACGGCGGAAGCCGGGGTGTTCGAGGGCTATATGCGCCGCGCGCGGGGCATCGACGCCAACTTCTCCGGACCCGGCGAGGTCTCTCAAGCCCTACAGGCCGGCGCGAGCCATGAGCCGAAACAGCTGGAGGCCGGGATGATCGCCTATGCCGCGGTCGCCGCCCTGCAGGAGCAGCGCTTCGTCGAGGCCATCAAGAACAATCCCAACCGCGCCGAGCTGGCGCGCCGGCTGGCGTCCGATCCGGCCTATGCCCTGGCCCTGCCCGGCGGCGAGGCGGCGGCGGCGCGGGCGTCGGGCGCCCTGATCAGCCAGGGCGAGGCGCTCCACGAGCAGGGCCTGCGGGTCAAGCGGGCGGCCTATTCGGTGCAGCACCAGGCCTGGTCGAAGAAGACCGTGCCCAATCCGGGCGGGCGGCTGGCGCGGGTCAAGGCCCTGTCGGCCGAACCCCTGCGGGGCAGCGCATCGGACAGCGCGCGGCTCTATGAGGCGATGGCTGAGGGCGGTCGCCGCTCCGGCCCGGCGGGCCCGGTGGTGACGCATGCGCTGGCGGTGGCGGCGCTGAACGTGCTGGGCGAAGGCGGCCAGGGCCACGCCCTGATGAGCGAGCCGCGCACGGCGTCGTGCCTGCGCATGGCCAAGCTCAACCTCTACCAGTGCCTGGCCGCGGCCGGTCCGCAGTACGAGGACATCTACTGCCTGGGCCAGCACGCCATGGCCGACACCGGCCAGTGCGTGGTGGAAGCCACCCACCCGGTGCGCGTGGCGACGCGGACCAGCTATCGGCGCTAGAGCAGATCCCTCAGCCAGGCGACCAGCGGCGCATCGGCCGGGGGCATGGGATAGTCGGCCAGCTTCACCGGCTTCACCCAGGCCAGCGCCGAGTGGTGGCGGGCGGTGACGGTCCCCTCCCAGCGGCGGCAGAGGTAGAGCGGCATCAAGAGGTGGAAGCCCTCGTAGCCGTGGCTGGCGAACACGAAGGGGGCGAGGCAGGCGCTCGCCACCTGGATGCCCAGCTCCTCGTCGAGCTCGCGGATCAGGCAGGCCTCGGGCGTCTCGCCGGCCTCCACCTTGCCGCCCGGGAATTCCCACAGCCCGGCCAGCGCCTTGCCCGGCGGCCGCTGGCAGATCAGCACCCGGCCGTCCACGTCCACCAGGGCGGCGGCGGCGACGAGCAATAGGGGCGCGGGCTCGGTCATGCCCTACCTCCCCCATCGCGTCGCGATGGCGGGAGGGGGACCGCGCCCCGCAGAGGGCGTGGTGGAGGGGGAAGGCCCAAGGCGGTGCGCGGCAACTTTCCCCCTCCACCACTCGCTCTTCGCTTCGCTCGGCGAGCGGTCCCCCTCCCGCCGCCCTAAGGCGGGGGAGGTCACGACCGGTAATCGCCGTTGATCTCGACGTAGCGCTTGGTGAGATCGCAGGTCCACATCTCGGCGGAGCCGCGGCCGACGCCGACGTCGACGGCCACCTCCAGCTCCTGGCGCTTCATGTAGGCGCTCATCCTGGTCTCGTCGTAGCCGGGGGCCACCAGGCCGTCCTGGGCGGCCCACAGGTCGCCGAAGCGCACCGACATCGAGTCGCGGTCCACCGGCTCGTCGGCGCGGCCCACGGCCATGACAATGCGGCCCCAGTTGGCGTCCTCGCCGGCGAAGGCGGTCTTCACCAGCGGGCTTTCACAGATGGTGCGGGCGATCTTGCGGGCCGAGGCGGCGGTCTCCGCCCCGGTCACCGTGACCTTGATGAACTTGGTCGCCCCCTCGCCGTCGCGCACCAGTTGGTGGGCGAGGTCCATCAGCACGTGCTCCAGCTTGTCGCGGAAGTCCGCGAGGCGGCGGTCGCCCGCGCGGCTGATCTTCGGCGCGCCGGACTGGCCGGTAGCGAACAGCAGCAGGGTGTCGTTGGTCGAGCGATCGCCGTCCACCGTCACCGCGTTGAAGGTGTTGCGGGTGTAGAGGCTGACCAGGTTCTGCAGCGCCGCCGGCGAGATCGCCGCGTCGGTGACCACGAAGGCCAGCATGGTGGCCATGTCCGGCGCGATCATGCCGGAGCCCTTGCAGATGCCGCCGATCCGCACGGTCACCCCGTCGATCATCGCCTCGGCGTAGGAGCCCTTGGCGAAGGTGTCGGTGGTCATGATCG
>JAQGIV010000070.1 GCA_028290945.1 Phenylobacterium sp.
GGCCCAGCACGCCGTAGCCGATGTTGCCGCCGATGCGCACGTCGCGGCCGGCCTCGGCGCAGATGTGGCCGATCAGGGCGGTGGTGGTCGACTTGCCGTTGGTGCCGGTGATGGCGACGATCTTCGGGCGCCTGTGCTCGGGCGCGGCGTTGACGGTGCGGGCGAAGAGCTCGATGTCGCCGACGATCTCGACGCCGGCCTCGCGGGCCTTGACCACCGTCCAGTGCGGCTCGGGATGGGTCAGGGGCACGCCGGGCGACAGCATGATCGCGGCGAAGCGGCTCCAGTCGGCGGTGGTCAGGTCGATGACGGCCAAGCCCTCGGCTTCGGCGGCGGCGCGGGCCTCGGGCTTCTCGTCCCACAGCGCCACCTCGGCCCCGCCGGCGACCAGCGCGCGCGCGGCGGCGAGGCCCGTACGGGCCAGGCCGAACACGGCGACCGTCCTGCCTTCGAAGCCGCGGACCGGGATCATGGCGTCGCCTTGCCCTCCCCTACCGCAGCTTGAGGGTGGCCAGCCCCACGAGGGCCAGCATGATCGAGACGATCCAGAAGCGGATCACGACGGTGGATTCCGACCAGCCGAGCTTTTCGAAATGGTGGTGGATCGGGGCCATCAGGAAGATGCGGCGGCCGGTGCGCTTGAACCAGGCGACCTGGATCACCACCGACAGGGTCTCGGCCACGAACAGGCCGCCGACGATGGCCAGGACGATCTCGTGCTTACAGGCGACGGCGACCGCGCCCAGGCCGCCGCCCAGGGCCAGCGAGCCGGTGTCGCCCATGAAGATCTTGGCCGGCGGGGCGTTGTACCAGAGGAAGCCCAGGCCGGCGCCGATCATCGCCCCGCAGAAGATGGCGACCTCGCCGGCGCCCTCGACGAAGTGGAGCTGCAGGTAGTTGGCGAACACGTAGTTGCCCACCAGGTAGGCGATGAAGCCGAAGGCGGCCGCGGCGATCATCACCGGCACGGTCGCCAGGCCGTCGAGGCCGTCGGTGAAGTTCACCGCATTGGCCGCGCCGACGATCACGAAGGCCGCGAAGATCGCATAGAGCCAGCCGAGGTTGAGCAGCGCTTCCTTGAACACCGGGAAGGTCAGCGAGGTGGCCAGGTGCGGCGTCTCCGGCGAGGGCGCGCCCCAGCGGATCATCATGGCCACCGCCGCGGCGGCGATCAGGCCCTCCAGCAGCAGCCGCAGCCGGCCCGAGACACCCTCGGTCGATTGCTTGGTGACCTTGGCGTAGTCGTCGAGGAAGCCCAGCACGCCGTAGCCGGCGGTGACCAGCAGCACCGCCCAGACATAGACATTGGAGAGATCGCTCCACAAAAGGGTGCCGGCGAACAGCCCGGCCAGGATCATCACCCCGCCCATGGTCGGCGTGCCGGCCTTCTCGATCACGTGGCGCTCGATGCCCTCGGCGCGGATCGGCTGGCCCTTGCCCTGCTTGGCCTGCATCCAGCGGATGAAGCGCGAGCCCATGGCCACCACCACCAGCTGGGCGGTGAACAGCGACATGCCGGTGCGGAAGGTCTGGTAGCGCAGCAGCCGCAGCGCCGTGGTGTGGCCGTGGGCGGCGAACTGTTCGTAGAGCCAGTACAGCATCAGCCGCGCTCCCCCGGGCCGAGCGCGACCAGGGCCTGGGCGATCAGCCCCGCCTTGGATCCGTTCGATCCCTTGACCATCACCAGGTCGCCAGGCTCTGCGGCCCGGGCGACCAGCGGCGCGATCTCCGCCGCTGTTTCCGCGTACGCGCCTCGCCGAGTCGACGGAAGGGCGTCGTAGAGGGATTTCATCAGCGGGCCGGCGCAGAACACCAGGTCCACCTTGGCGTCGGCCAAGGGCGCGGCGAGGGCGGCGTGGAAGGCCGCGCCCTCGACGCCCAGCTCCAGCATGTCGGTCAACGCGACGATGCGCCGCCCCGCGGTCTTGCGGGCGCCCAGCGAGGCCAGCGCCGAGGCCATGGAGACCGGGTTGGCGTTGTAGCTCTCGTCGATCAGGGTGAAGGCGCCGCCCTTCACCGCCACGGTCGTCTCGGCGCCGCGGCCCTCCAGCGGCTCGAAGGAGCCGAGCGCCGCCAGGCTGTCGCCCAGGTCGACGTCGAGGGCCTCCAGCATCAGCAGCACGGCCATGGAATTGAGGCCCCAATGCTGGCCGGTCTGCAGAATTGGAAAATCCAGGCCTTTTCCGTGAAATCTGGCCTGCACGGCCGCGTGGTCGCCCCCGGGTCCGTGGGTGGGCTGGAAATCGATCAGCCGCGCGTCGCAGCCTTCGCCGGTCCCGAAGGTGCGCACCTGCGCGCCGGCCTTTTCGGCCTCGGCCTTGAGCAGGTCGAACCAGCGGTTGTCGGCGTTGAGCACGGCGACGCCGCCGGGCTCCAGGCCCTCGAACACCTCGGCCTTGGCCCGCGCGACGCCGACCTCGCCATCGGGGAAGTTCTCGGTGTGGACGGGGCCCACCGTGGTCACCAGCGCGGCGTGCGGCCGGACCATGCGGGCCAGGGGCGCGATCTCGCCCGCGTGGTTCATGCCGATCTCGAACACCGCGCGCTCGGTGTCGCGTGGCATGCGGGCCAGCGTCAGCGGCACGCCGATGTGGTTGTTGTAGCTCTTCACCGAGGAATGCCAGCGGCCGGCCAGCTTCAGGCCCGCCGCGACCGCCTGGGTGACGCTGGTCTTGCCCACCGAGCCGGTGACCGCGCCGCGCCGGGCCTGGGGCGCCCGCTCGCGCGCGGCGACGCCCAGCTTCTCCAGGGCCGCCAGCGGGTCGGGAACCATCACCGCCGAGCCGAACACCTGGCGCGAGGCCAGCGCCCCGGCCGCGCCCATGGCCATGGCCTGTTCGACGAACTCGTGGCCGTCGCGGACGCCGCCCAGGGCGACGAAGAGGTCGCCGGGTTCTAGGGTGCGGGTGTCGATGGAGACGCCGGTCGCCACGAACGGCCTGCCGACCAGCTTGCCGCCGGTCGCCGCCACGATCTCGTCGGAGGTCCAGAGCGGCTCAGCCCCCAGTGACCTAACCATGGACCAGCTCCAGGGCCTTGGCGGTCTCCACCACGTCGTCGAACGGGTGGACCACGTCGCCGACCTTCTGGCCCTGCTCGTGGCCCTTGCCGGCCACCACCAGGATGTCGCCGTCGCCGAGCAGGGCGGCGGCCTCGCGGATCGCCTCGCGACGGTCGCCGATCTCCTTCAGGCCTTTCGCGCCCGCCAAGACCTCGGCGCGGATGGCGGCCGGGTCTTCGGAGCGGGGATTGTCGTCGGTGACGATGGCCACGTCGGCCAGCCGGCCGGCGATCTCGCCCATGATCGGCCGCTTGCCGCGATCCCGGTCGCCGCCGGCCCCGAACACCACGATGAGCTTGCCGCGCACGTGCGGGCGCAGCGCCGCGAGCACGGTCTCCAGACCATCGGGGGTGTGGGCGTAGTCCACATAGGCCTCGCCGCCGCGCGGGCCGGCGCCGACCCGCTGCAGCCGGCCGGCCGCGCCTTCCAGCGTTTCCAGCCCGGCCAGGGCCTCGTCGGCGGAGAGGCCGGCGGCCATGCAGAGGCCCAGGGCCACCAGGGCGTTCGACGCCTGGAACCCGCCAGCCAGCGGCAGGCGCACCTCGGCGGCCAGGCCGTGGACACTGAGCTTCAGCCGCTGGCCTTCGGGCAGCAGCGTGCGGCTGAGGAGGCGGACGCCCTGCCCCTTCTCGCCCACCGAGACCACGCTCTGGCCGGCGCAGACGGCGGCGGCCGCAAAGGCCGGATAGGCGTCGCTGTCGGCATTGAGCACCGCCGTGCCGCCGCGTGGCAGCAGGGTCTCGAACAGGCGCAGCTTGGCGGCCCGGTAGGCGCCCATGGTCCCGTGATAGTCCAGGTGGTCCTGGGTCAGGTTGAGGAAGCCGGCGGCCTGCAGCTTCACGCCGTCGAGGCGCCGCTGGTCGACGCCGTGCGAGGAGGCTTCCATGGCGAAGTGGGTCACGCCCATGCCGGCGACCTTGGCCAGCAGCTCGGCGATGTCGGCGGCGTCGGGCGTGGTCAGGCCGGCCGGCGTCAGCTGCTCGTTCACGCCGCCGGGACGGCTGACGGTCAAGCCCAGCGTCCCCATGCTGGCCGAGGTGCGGCCGGCCGTGGCGAACATCTGGCGGCAGAAGTTGGCGACCGAGGTCTTGCCGTTGGTGCCGGTCACCGCGATGCAGGTCGTGGGCTGCGCGCCCCAGAACTGGGCGGCGGCGAGCGCATAGGCGCGGCGCGGATCGGGACTGGTGACCAGCGGGACGGAGAGGCCCTGGATGCGCTCGCCAGCCAGCACCGCCGCGGCGCCGCCGGCCACCGCCTTCATCGCGAACTCGCGGCCGTCGACCTGGGTCCCCGGCAGGGCGGCGAACAGGAAGCCCGGCTGCACCCGGCGGCTGTCGGCGGTGACGCCGGTGATCTCGGGGTCGGGGCTGATGGCGCGGCGGACCACCTGCGACAGCTTCACCGCTCTTCTCCCGCGTCGTCGGGCGTCACCGGGCCGGGATCGAAGGCCACCAGCTCGGCGCGGCGCTTGACGCCCAGGAACGGGGCGATGCGCTCGATCACCCGGCCCACGGCCGGGGCGGCGACGATGCCGCCGGTGGGGTCGAGCCCGGTCTTGTCCGCATGCGGTTCGTCCAGCAGGATCAGCACGAAATAGCGCGGCGCGCTGGGCGGCCCATCCGTCGGAAACGAGGCCGCGAAGGACGACACCTGCTTGGTGTGGGAGTAGCCGCGGATCGCCGGGTCGTACTTGTCGCCCGTGCCGGTCTTGCCGCCCACGTTGAGGCCGATGACGTTGGCCGACTTGCCCGAGCCGCCGGTGACATTGGCGCGCATCAGCTGCAGCATCTCCAGGCTGGTCTTGTCCGCGAGGACTCTGGGACCCGCGACCTTGGCCCCCGGTTCCAACCGATGGATGGTCAGCGGCAGCAGGAAGCCGCCGTTCAGCAGCGCGCCGTAGGCCCGCGCCAGGGCCAGGGGGCTGACGTCGATGCCGTGGCCGAAGGAGGTCGAGGCGATGGCGTCCTCGTTCCAGACCTTGGGCGTCAGCGGCCGGGCGCTCTCCAGCAGCTCGATCTTGGCCGGCTTGGTCAGGCCCAGGCCGTCGAAATAGCGCTGCAGCCGCTCCGGCCCGATGGCCACCGCCAGCTTCGCCGTGCCGATGTTGGAGGAGTGCTGGAACACCTCCACCAGGGTCAGGATCTTATGGGTCGCGTGGAAGTCGTGGATGGTGCGGTAGCCGAGCTGGAAGGGCACGCGCGCATCGAAGGTCGACTGCGGGGTGGCGACGCCGGCGTCCAGCCCGATGGCCATGGTGAAGGCCTTGAACACCGAGCCCATCTCGAACACCGAGGAGGCGGCGCGATTCAGCCGCGCATCGGGGCTGGAATCGGTGGCGCGGTTGGGATCGTAGGTCGGCCAGCTGGCCATCCCCAGGATCTCGCCGGTGTGGACGTTGGTGACGATGCCCACCGCGCCGCGCGGCTGGAAGCTGGCGGCGGCCTTGCCCAGCTCGTCCTCCAGCGCCGCCTGGATGCGCAGGTCGATGGAGAGCGGCACCGCGGCGCCGGAGGTCGCGCCGGTGCGGACATCCTCGTTGAACGCCAGCTCGGCGCCCGACAGGCCCTCGCCGCCGGAGTCGGTGAAGCCGATCAGGTGGGCGGCGGTGGCGTTCAGCGGATAGACCCGCTTGGATTCCGGCTCGAAGCTGACGCCCGGCAGGCCGAGGTCGTTGATCCTGGCCCGCACGTCCGGCGTCATGCCGCCGGCCAGGAAGGTGCGGCGGTTGGCGCGCAGCGCGCGTTCCAGCCGCTCCGGCGTGACGTCGGGGAGGGCCGCGCCCAGCGCCCGGCGGGTCTCGGAGATGTCCCAGATCTCGCGCGGGTCGACGTAGAGGCCGTAGTGCAGCAGGTCGACGGCCAGCAGCTGGCCGTTGCGGTCCACCAGGTCGGCGCGGGCGGCGCCGACGGCGGCCGCGCTGACGTCGCCCTTGCCGGCGTCGGAGAACAGGGCCGCGCGCGTGGCGCCGACGCCGAGCGCGATGAAACCCAGCGAGAAGAAGGCCAGCACCACGAAGATGCGGATGCGGGTGTCGTCCTCGGCCCGCCCGGAGGCGCGGGTGCGCTCGAAGGCGTGCTCCAGCCCCCACATCCGGCCCAGCACCCAGCGGTAGAGCGGCGAGCCGCCGAAGGTCTGCTGGCTGAGGCTCATCGCGTGAGCCCCGGGGCGGGCGCGGCGGCCGGCGCGGACGCGATCTCGGCCTTGGGGCTCGGGGCGGTCGGATGGATGGCGATGTCGGAGAGCAGGTCGGCGCTGGCCTCGTGCCGGATGGAGACCGGCGCCATGCCGAGATAGGTCTCCGACAGCTTCTCGATGCGGGCCGGCTGCTCCAGGTGGGTGACCTCGGCCTGCAGCAGGCGGATGCGCGCCTTCTCGGCCTCGATCTGGCGCTCGGCCGTGGCGATCTGGGCGCGCTCGCGGCCGGCGATGGTCTTGGCCAGATAGACGCCCAGGATCAGCAGCATGAGGACGCTGAGGCCCACCATGTCCACCAGCCGGAACCCCCGGATCCTGCGCGCCAGCAGGCTCATGCCGCTTCCCTCCAGACCGGCGCGGAGGTCCTGATCGCCGCCCGCAGCTTCGCCGAACGGGCGCGGGGATTGGCCGCCACCTCCTCATCGGACGGCGCGTGGGCGCCGTTGAAGATGAGCTCGAAGCTCGGTTGCGCCGTGACCTCGCGCGGCGGCGCATGCCGCGACCCGGCCGGCGTCCGCCCCGCCCGCAAGGTCAGGAAGGTCTTCACGATCCGGTCTTCCAGCGAGTGGAACGTAACGACGGCGAGCCGGCCGTCGGGCTTCAGCACCTGCTCGGCGGCGACCAGCCCGGCCTCCAGCTCCGACAGCTCTTCATTGACCGCGATGCGCAGGCCCTGGAACGACCGGGTGGCGGGATGCACCTTGGCGCCGCGGCGTCCGCCCAGCGCCTTCTCGATGAACTCGGCGAGCTCGAGGGTGCGGCTGAACGGCTGTTCCGCGCGGCGGCGCGCGATGGCGGCGGCGACACGGCGGCTCTGCCGCTCCTCGCCATAGACGAAGAGGATCCGCGCCAGCTCCTTGGGGTCGGCGGTGTTGACCAGGTCGGCGGCGGTCTGGCCCGCGTCGCCCATGCGCATGTCCAGCGGCCCGTCGCGCATGAAGGAGAAGCCGCGCTCGGCCTCGTCGAGCTGCATGGACGAGACCCCGAGGTCCAGGGCCACGCCGTCGACGGCGGCCTCGCCGACGATCTCGGCCATGTCGGAGAACCGCGCCTGCTCGAAACGGAAGCGGTCGGCCGGCAGGCCCTCGGCGAAGCCCTTGGCGGTGGGGTCGCGGTCGAAGGCGATGACCCGGGCGCCGCGGCCGAGGAGGCCGCGTGTGTAGCCGCCGGCCCCGAAGGTGCCGTCGATGATCGTCTTGTCCGGGGCAGGTTGAAGGGCGTCGAGGACTTCGGGGAGCAGCACGGGGGTGTGCGGCCCACTCTCAGGCGTCCTCGTCACGGGGCGCCTCCGAGCCGGGCGGCGCGCTGCTGGGCGCGCAGGTTGGCGAGGCCGTCGCGGGCGGCTTCGCGCTGGGCGGCGCGGTGCGCCTGGAAGGCTTCGCGCGACCAGATCTGGAAGCGGTCGCCCAGCCCCACGATGGTGACCCAGTCGCTCAGGCCGAACATGTCGCACAGGGTCTCGGGCAGGGTGATGCGGCCGGCGGTGTCGAAGGAGAGCTTGGCCATGCCGCCGAGCACCGAGGTCTCCAGGGCGCTGCGCAAGGGGTCGCCGAACTCCAGCTCCTCGATGACCCCAAGGTAGCGGTCGAACAGTGGCTTGCCGCCGCCCTCGATGCAGTCGGCCTCGATGGAAGGGAAGCAGAACACGCCCTCGAACGGGCCCGCAGCCAGGGCGCGGAACTCCTGCGGCACGACGATGCGCCGCTTGGCGTCCAACTGCTTCTCAAAGGTCGAGAGGAACATCTCGCCCAGCCCCTGCCCACCGACCGGGATATCCGGCCGCCCCGCCGCCTTAGAACCGGACGGCGCCCCAACGCGGGCCGGTTTGGTTAGCGAATGGTGACTGGGGTATCATGGGATTAATTGGGATACAATGACTCCGGATGACTATTGCGCATGAAAACAAGGGCCAACGAGACGTTGATGGCCAAGTATGGTTAACGCCAACTAGTTATCCACAGAACATACATCGAACTCTGTGCAGGAACCCTTCCCGGCCGGGCGGCTTACGGACGCACCGGGCCCCGATTTCCGATCAGATGAAGCGTCCGGCCACGTTCCAAGATAAGTCACAAACGGCGCGTAGAGATCGCGCGGTGTTCCCCCTCCTTAAGGCCCCTCTGCGATGATCCTCTCCGACGAGCTGCGCGGCTTGCGTGAACGGCTGACGGCCTATCAACGCCCGAGCCATCGGCGCAGCATCCTGGAGATCGTCATCACCGCCCTGCCGCTGTTCGCGCTCTGGGCGGCGGCGCTGTGGATGGTGCGCGAAGGCTGGTGGTGGGGCGTGGTGCTCACCCTGCCGGCCGCCGCCTTCCTGGTGCGGCTGTTCATGATCCAGCACGACTGCGGCCACGCCGCCTTCTTCCGCTCGCCCACCGCCAACGCCTGGACCGGGCGGCTGATCGGCGTGCTGACCATGACCCCTTACGGCTACTGGCGGCGGACGCACGCCATCCACCACGCCACCTC
>JAQGIV010000115.1 GCA_028290945.1 Phenylobacterium sp.
GCAGCTTCGCGGTCTCCAGCATCCAGCAGCGCAGCGCGCGGAGGAACGGCAGGACCTCGCGGAATTCCTTGGAGGTGAAGCCCTCGCGCAGGCTGGCCATGCGCGGCTTGATGGCGGCCATGGCGCGATACCAGGAGTCCCGCCCCTCGGGCGTCAGGTTGACCCGCTTCTTGCGCTTGTCGTGGGCGTCGGGCTCGGCGGCGGCCAGGCCCGTGGCCTCCATCCGCTGCAGGGTGTTGGTGATCGCGCCCGGCGTCATCTGCAGCAGGCTGGCGAGCTGGGCCGGGGTCTGGCCGTCGCCGCGCCGCATCAGCACGTTCATCACCTCGAACTGCGGATAGGTCAGCCCCACCGGCAGGCAGCGGGTGATCACCGTGCGCACGCCCACCTCGATCAGGCCGATCTCGTCGAAGACCTGGATCTCCGGGTGTTCTTCCGCCACAGGCGCCATGACGCCGCTCCTCGTTCAACTCTGAACAAGCTGGAGTCTAGCAACTCGGGAACTATCGTTCAATCTTCAACGATCAGGCCGCACCAGACTGGGCCCTAGGCCCTGGCCCCCAGCACGTCCTGGATTCCCCGTCGCGCCAACGCGTCAGCCAGCTCGTTGAGCTCGTGACCGGCGTGACCCTTCACCCAGCGCCACTGTACGTCGTGACGCAGGCGGGCTTCGTCAAGGCGCCGCCACAGATCCTCGTTCTTCACCGGCTTCTTGTCGGCGGTCAGCCAGCCGCGCTTCTTCCAGGCGTGGATCCACTCGTGGATGCCGGTCTGCACGTACTTGCTGTCGGTGTGGAGCTCGACCTTGCAGGGTTTCTTCAGGCTCTCCAGGGCCTGGATCGCGGCCATCAGCTCCATGCGGTTGTTGGTGGTGGCCAGGTCGCCGCCCCAGATCTCCTTGCGGTGCGCGCCGGAGATCATCACCGCCCCCCAGCCGCCCGGCCCGGGATTGCCCGAGCAGGCGCCGTCGGTGAAGATCACGACCTCGGGCGTCACGCCGGCGACCCGAACAGCACCAGGTCCGGCGACGAGCGGTGCACCGCCAGCTTGCGCTCGTACTCCAGCGGATCCTTGGGCTTGACCAGCGCGCCGGCCGGGGTCGCCCGCCAGTCGGCCAGCCGGGTCAGGAAGAAGCGCATCGCCGCCCCGTGCGCCAGCACCGGCAGGGCCGCGCGCTCGGCGCCCGACAGCGGCCGGCGGCTCTCGTAGCCGGCCACCAGCTGCCGCGCCGCGGTGATGTTGAAGCTGCCGTCCGCCTCGAAGCACCAGGCGTTCAGCGCCACGGCGATGTCGTAGGCAAAGGTATCGGTGCAGGCGAAGTAGAAGTCGAAGGCCGCCACGAAGCTTCCAGATTGAAAGAACACATTGTCGGGGAAGTAGTCGGCGTGGATCGTGCCCTCCGGCAGCCCCGCCGGCCAGCCCGCCGCCAGCCGTTGCAGGTCCGCCTCGATGGTCGCGGCCAGCCCTGGCTTCAGCGCCTCGGCCGGATCCTTCAACGTCGAAAAGAGCGGCGCCCAGGCGGCCTGGCCGAGGTCGTTGGCGCGGCGCATGGCGAACCCCTCGCCGGCCTGGTGCAGCCAGGCGAGGCTCATCCCGGCCTCCCGGCAATGCGCCGCGCTCGGCCGGCGCACCGACAGGCCGGTGAGGTAGCTGACCACCGCGCACGGCTTGCCGCGCAGGGTCTTCAAGAGCCGCCCCTGGCGGTCGGCGATCGGCGTCGCACACGGGAAGCCGTGCTGCGCCAGGTGCTGCATCAGGCCCAGGAAGAACGGCAGGTCGGCGGGGTCGACCCGCTTCTCATAGACGGTCAGGAAATAGCGGCCGGTCTCGGTCTCCAGCAGGAAGTTGGAGTTCTCGATCCCCTCGGCGACGCCCTTGAACCCGGTCGCCGCGCCGAGGTCGTAGTCGGCCAAGAGCCCGCCCAGCTCCTCGTCGGTGATGTCCGTATAGACCGCCATGGCCCGTCGATGGGCCGAAGCGGCGCCCATGGTCAAGACTTCGGGGTCAAGACGCCAGCCGCTGGCGGGTGTAGAACCCCCTACCTTCCCCCAAGGAGAGCCCGATGATCGCCCTGAAGGTCGAGAAGATCGGCGACCAGGTCGCCGTGGTGCTGACGGAAGAGGCCCTGGCGCTGCTGGGCGCCGAGATCGGCGGCACGCTGCACCTGGAGCCCTCCGCCGACGGCGCCGCCCTGGTCGCGGTGACCCAGGAGGTCTGGCTGGACGACCCCCACGCCCGCGGCCGCGCCTTCCTGAAGCGTTACAACCGCACCTTCGCGCGGCTGGGATCGTAGGCGGCGCTCCGATATCGGAATCGGAGGTTCGAGGCGGGCACGCTCAGCTCAGGGCGAAGACCCTGGTATGGCCGATCTCGCCGCGGCTTGGTCGTATGACGATCTCCACGTCGCAGTGCAGCAGGTTCAGCAGGCTCATCAGCCTCTCCACCGAGAAATGGTCGAGCCGATAGTTCGCCAAGGCCGAGACCTTCGACTGCGGAATGCGCAGGATCGAGGCGGCATCGACTTGCTTGATATGGCGCGCCTTGAGAACCGCGTTCACCTGCATCGCAAGACGGGTCTTGGTCTGCCGGTCTCCCGCATCGGGCAGGCCCAGATCGGCGAAGACATTGCCGGTCCCCTCGGTGACTTGAACTTCGTCGCTCGCTTCATTTGCCATGTTTGGCGTCCTTGCCCTTGGGCTTCGGTGGGTAGGTCTTCTCGTAGTGCGCCTGCGCCGCCTTGAGGCGCGTGCTGACTTTGTCGACGTCTGTCTGAGCCGTCCGGATGCCGGAGGGCGACTTCTTCTGGAAGACGTGGAGCGCGTAGATCGCGCGCTCGAATTTCACTGTGTAGATCGCGCGATAGGCATCCCCGTCGAAGCTTTCGACCACCTCTAGGACACCCGGACCTTCGCCCTTCCAGGCCTTGGCGGACGGGTGCCTGCCGCCCAGTTGCGCCAGGCCGAGGGCGTAGCCGATGTTGCGCACCACCTCCTCGGGCAGCGCCTTCAGATCGTCTTTCGAAGACCCCACCCAATGGACGGGTTTCTCGGTCGGCGGCGAGGGCGGCTTAGCCATTGATCTCGAATATACCAAATTGGGTATATTCCGCAAGTCACTTCAGCGCACAGCCTCGTGGCGGCCCCCCGCCGCCCCTGCGGTATTGCGCCGCGCGGCGCGCCTGCGCTTTGACAACCGCGGGTCTCTCACGCCTATGGGTCGGAACTCTTTTCGTTGGGAAAACCTAGAATGTTCCGTAGCTTAGCTGTAGCGGCCGCCGCCCTTAGCCTGGCCGCCTGCGCCTCGCCCTACGTGGGCAAGCCCTTCGACCGCGCCTCGGCCTCCGTCCAGACCCTGGGCCTGGCCGGCGACGCCGTGCCGGAGAAGGCCACCGCCTATGAGGTCGCCTCGGTCGGCTCCAACTTCGGCCTGATCGGCGCCCTGGTGGACGCCGGCATCCAGTCCAGCCGCCAGAAGGCCGTCGACGCCGCCCTGGAAGGCGCGGGCTTCGATCCCGAGGCCAAGCTGCAGTCGCGGCTGGTCTCCAAACTGGCCGCCGAGGGCTACAAGGTCGAGCCGCTGGCCAACGCCGCGCGTCCGAAGCGCGAGTTCCTGGCGGCCTACGGCGCGGACAGGAAGGTCGACGCCTACCTCGACGTGGTGCTGGTCAGCTACGGCTACCTGTCGTCGGGCGCCGGCAAGCCGTTCCGCCCCTCGGCCTACGCCAACGTCCGCCTGGTCAGCGCCAAGGACACCTCCAAGACGCTGATGCAGAACCGCATCGTCTACAATCCGTTGGTCGAGGAGAAGGGCGTCATCAGCCTCACCCCCAACCCGGCCTACGCCTTCAACAACCGCGCCGACCTGCTGGCCGATCCGAAGCGCCTGGCCGCCGGCCTCGACGACGCTCTCGACCAGGTGGCCGACGCGGCCACCCAGCTGCTGCGTTGACGCCCATGCGCCGCGCCCGCCTCACCACCGGCGCGGCGCTGGCCGGCGGCGTCCTGCTCGCCGGCTGCGCCACCGCGCCTCCGCCGCCCGCGGCCTTGAGCTTCGCCGGCCACGACTGCGCCACGGCCCCCGACCTCGCCAAGGCCGTCAGCCTGACGCCGCCGAAGCCCAAGGCGATGTTTGTGGTCTCGACCCCGGTCGGCCGGCCGGCGGCCGGCCAGCCGGCGGCCTGCCTGGCGCGCGCGGGGACGTCGCGCCCCTACGCCCTCTACGCCCTGCCGGCGGAGCCTGCGGGCAAGACCCTGACGGTGGGCTCCGTGCTGGAAGGCGCGCGGATCTTCTCGCCGGAGGTGTCGATCCTCGACGCCCGCGGCCAGGTCACCCGCACCTTCGCCGCGCCGGACTACTTCTACCGCGCCGAGGTGTTCTCCGTGCTGTTCCAGCCGAAGGCCGGTGAGGCCTATGTCCTGGTCGCCGCCGATCCCGCCCGGGTGGCCCAGCGCTACGACTCCATCGCCATCGGCACCCAGACGACCAGCACCTATGCGGCCGGCATGACCCTGAGCTGGACCCGCGGCCTCGACCAGGCGCACTCGCGCACCTTCTCCTACGACGGCCTGGTGCAGGCCACCGTCTACGACGCCGACGCCGCGACGAAGAAAAAGGATGCGCCGGGCGCCGCGACGCGTCCGCCTACTGGCCGACGCCGATCTGCTTCATGAAGCCGGCGTTGTCCCAGAACAGGTACTCTTCATCCATCACGCCATTCTTCCAGTGACCGACGGTGTCCATCGTCAGCTTGAAGGACTTGCCGGTGGGCGCGATGACCTTCCCGCCCCCCAGGTTCATCGGCTTTGAGAAGGTTCCTTCCATCACGCCGATCACGGAGGTCCACTCGCCGGACTGTATGCGCACCGGGTGGGTTCGGATCTTGGTGTTCGGCGCGAAGGTGAACATGCCCTTCAGTTCTTCGATGTGAGCCGGGATGCCGCGCGTCGTATGGCCGTCCGGGTAGTGGACCAGGATGTTGGCGCCGTGGCTCTCCTTCAGCCGGTCCCACTTCTGGTTGGAATAGACGTCGAAATCCAAGGTATCGAAGGTCTTCAGATGGGCTTGGCCGATCTGTTCGGCTGTCCGATAGCGGGCCAGCGCTTCGGCGTCCGATCTTGGGCTGGCCGCGGCAGGCTGCGAGCCGGCGAACGACGCGGTGAGCACAAGGGCCAGCGTCGCGCTGCGAAACACTTTGAAGGTCATGGCGGTGTCCTCGAAGGCTGGGTTCGTGGTCTCCATTTGATGGCTGCCAACCCGGCAATCTACGGCTCATCCGGCAGAACAGTGGTTCCGGATTGAGACCAACGGTGAGGTGGGCGATCTCGTTCGCCGTGGGATAGGATCGCGCCCGACCGGAGGCGCCCGCCATGTCAGAGGCCGTTTGCACCCATCTCGAT
The DNA here is from genome assembly GCA_028290945.1 of Phenylobacterium sp. Lineage (GTDB taxonomy): Bacteria > Pseudomonadota > Alphaproteobacteria > Caulobacterales > Caulobacteraceae > Phenylobacterium. The sequence goes on from JAQGIV010000115.1 coordinate 5,397, forward strand.
ACGGTCCGCCCCGTCGTCCCGCGCACGCCGCAGGGCTGCGAGGAGTGCCTGCAGATCGGCAGCGGCTGGGTGCACCTGCGGCTGTGCCTGACCTGCGGCCACGTCGGCTGCTGCGACCAGTCGCCGAACCACCACGCCACCGGCCATTTCCACGCCACCCGCCACCCGCTGATCCGCAGCTTCCAGCCCGGCGAGGACTGGGGCTGGTGCTACGTCGACGAGCTGTTCCTGGAGCCCGCGCCGCAACCGGCCGGCTGAACCGCGCCTACGGCTGCGGCGGGCCGGCGAGATAGTCCTCGTCGGTCACCTTCTCCATCCACACCACCGCCTTGCCGTCGAGGGCCTCGGTGATGGCGATGTGGGTCATGGCGGTGGTCGGCGTGGCCCCGTGCCAGTGGCGGTGGTCCGGCGGACACCAGACCACGTCGCCGGCCCGGATCTCGACGATCGCCTCCCCCTCGCACTGGGTCCATCCCGCCCCGGCGGTGACCATCAGGGTCTGGCCCAGCGGATGGGTGTGCCAGGCGCTGCGCGCGCCCGGCTCGAAGGTGACATAGGCGCTGGTCGCCCGCGCTGGGGCCGGCGGCGTGTTCAAGGGATCGATGCGCACGGTCCCGGTGAAATAGGCCTCCGGTCCCTTCTGCGAAGGCTGCGACCCGGCGCGCTTCAATTGCATGGCGGTTCTCCCGTTGCGGCGTGGACGGGTGGGAAAGCCGCGACCGCGGGCGATCGTTCGCCCGGCGGTCCAAAAAGGCCGCGTGGCGAACCGCCGGCTATCGGGTGGCTTCCCGATGAATATACCGAAAAGATATATTATTACAAGTATTGCAGTCTTACTGGACATTGGCCAGTTTCCGTCCCTCCACCGGATAGTATTCATCCGGTCCGGGAAATAGAGGGGTCGCATCCGTGAATGAAGGCCAACCGAGCCGCACCGCCATCGGCGCGGCGGGATATCGCGCCGCCCACCAGCTGCTCGACCAGGGCAGCGTCTTCCGCGATCCCCTGGCCCGCACCATCCTCGGCGCCGAGGGCGACGCCATCGTCGCCGGCCTCTCGGCGGATGCGGCGCAGCAGCCGGTCCGGATGTTCATGGCCGCGCGCAGCCGGTTCGCCGAGGACTGCCTCCATGCGGCGGTGTCGCGCGGCGTCCGCCAGGCCGTGGTGCTGGGCGCCGGCCTGGACACCTTTTCCCTGCGCAGCCCCTACGCCGAGGTCGGGCTGCGGGTGTTCGAAGTCGACCATCCGGCGACCCAGGCCTGGAAGCTGCAGCGCCTGGCGCAGGTCGGCCTGACGCCGCCGGCCTCGACGACCTTCGCCGGCGTCGACCTCGAGCGGCAGCCGCTGGGGCCCGCGCTGGCCGCTGCGGGCATCGACTGGGACCGGCCCACCTTCTTCTTCTGGCTCGGCGTCGTGCCCTACCTGCGGCGCGAGGCGGTCCTGGCGACCCTGGGCTTCATCGGCGGCTTGCCGGGCGCGGAGGTGGTGTTCGACTACAGCGAGCCGCTGGAAAACTTCCCGCCGCAACGCCGCGCCGAAATGCAGGCGCTGGCGGCCAGGACCGCCGCCATCGGCGAACCCTGGTTGAGCCACTTCGATCCCGCGGCCCTGTCGGACGACCTGCGCAACGCCGGCTTCGACCTGATCGAGGATCTCGGCATGGGCGACATCGCCGCCCGCTACCTCGGCGCACCTGGCCAGCCGAGCGACGCCGGCCCCGGACCGCACGTGCTCCGCGCCGCCGTCGCGCCCTAGCGGCGCGGCGAGCCGTTCAGGGCCACCGCCGCCCGTATCAGCGCCTTGAAGGCCTCCGCATCGAGGGCTGCGCCCTCGGGCAGGTCGATGGCGCGCCGGGTGTTGCCTTCCAGGCTGGAGTTGAACAGCCCTCCCGGGTCCTCCAGCGCGGCGCCCTTGGCGAAGGTCAGCTTCACCACGGCCTTGTAGGTCTCGCCGGTGCAGATGATCCCGGCATGGGACCACACCGGAACCCCGCGCCACTTCCACTCCTCGACCACCTCGGGGTCCGCCTGGTGGATCAGCGCGCGGACCCGGGCCAGCGTCTTGCCCCGCCAGTCGTCCAGCTCGGCGATCCTTGCGTCGATCAGCCGGGACGGGGAGTCCCCCGCGGTCGTTGGGCTCGTCGTCATGGCGCCAGCAGCTCCTTCGGCCGGCTTTCCGGCGGCGGATCGGTGTCATAGGACAGCCACCGCCCCGATTCCATCCGGGGCTGCGGTTGACCGTCGTCGCGCCAGGAGCCGGGCGGAGCGCGGCGCTGGCTACCGGGCGCCGTCCAGGCAATAGGGCCCGGCGGAGTAGGTCCCGCGATAGCCGTCCTCATACGGCCCCGCATAGGCCACGCGCTGGCATGGCGCGGCCGGCGTCTTGGTCCCGAATGGGCTCACATAATGGCCGCGCGGCCCGAGATAGGGATCGTAGTCGTAGGCGTAGCCATAGCCCTCGCAGGCCGACAGCGCCCCGCTGGCCATCAGGGCGGCGATCGCGGCGATCCGGCGCGGTGTCACGTGGGCGGCCTTTCTGCGTCGTTCGACGACACAACGGCCGAGCCCGCCGGAAGGTTGTCGCGCCGCTAGGCGGCGTCGGCCTGCTCGCAGGCCTCGACCATGTGGCTGGCGTGGTCGGTGGGCTCCGGGTCGAGGCGCCCCGCCAGCGGCGCCTCGGCCAGCACCGTGGCGATCTGCGAGCCGCGCGCCAGGGTGCGGTGCACCGGGCAATGCTCGGCGATCTCCAGCAGCCGGCGCCGCTGGTCGGGGCTCAGCGCGCCCTCCAGCACGATCTCGCGGGCGAAGCGGTCCTGCGCCTCCAGCGCCTCGCGGCGGTGCACCACGCGCACCTTGACCGCGCCCAGCGGCCAGCCCTTGCGCTCGGCATAGAGCTTAATGGTCATCAGGGTGCAGGCGCCCAGCGCTGCGCTCATCAGGTCGTAGGGCGTCGGCCCCGACCCCAGCCCGCCGGCCGCCATGGGCTCGTCCACCAGCAGGATGCCGCCGGCGGTGCGCGCCTGCGCCTGGAAGCGCCCGGCGCCGGTCTCGCTGACCTCGACGCCCTCCGGCAGTTCGACGTCCGAAGCCATGTCCTTCTCCCATCGCAGCTGTTCAACATCCCCTTAGCAGACCTTCAGCCTGGACGGGCCAGGCAGCCGGACGGCCGCTTGGCGCTGGCTTGGCGAAGACCGCGACGAGCCCATGGCGGACCGCCGGGCCGGCGGGCTAAGCTCCGGCCATGGACCTCCATACCTGTGCGGCCGGGCCGGCGACGGCTGCGCCATGATCCCCTGGGAACAGCTCGCCGCGGCGCAGATCCCCGGCGGCGGCGGCCTGCGGCTGATGCGGCGCGGCGCCGAGCTTTCGATCATGTCGGGCGCGACGGAGCTGATGAACAGCCGCCTCGGCGGCTCGGAGGAAGCCTTGGCGACCCTGGCCTGCGCGGCGATCGGCGCGCGGCCGGCCCCGAAGATCCTGATCGGCGGCCTCGGCATGGGGTTCACCCTGCGCGCGGCGCTGGCCGCCCTGGCGCCTCAGGCCGAGGTGGTGGTGGCTGAGCTCGCCCCGGCGGTCGTCGCCTGGGCCCGCGGTCCGCTGGCCGAGCTGTTCGCCGGCAGCCTGGAGGATCCGCGCGTCCGGGTCCTCGAGGCCGACGTGGCCGAGGTGATCGGCCACAAGCCCGCCGCCTGGGACGCCATCCTGCTCGACGTGGACAACGGCCCGGGCGGCCTCAACCGCCAGGCCAACGACCTGCTCTATGGCGAGGCCGCCTTGGCGACGACCCGCCAGACGCTCAGCACCGGCGGGGTCCTGGCGGTCTGGTCGGCGGCGCCGGACGCCCCCTTCGTCGCCCGCCTGCGCCGGAGCGGCTTTGCGGTCGCGGAAAAGCGCGTGCGGGCGCGGCGCGACGGCCGCGGCGCGCACCACATCGTCTGGCTGGCGAGCTAGCCGCAACATCTCGGCAGACGCTGGGGCCGTTGCGGCATAGGCTTGCCGCGGCGCGCCACGCGCCACTGTAGTTGGAGGCGGCGATGGCTCTCTCACGCAGGCTGATCCTGGCTCAAACGGTGGCCGGGCTCCTGATGGCGCGACCGGCCGGCGCGGCCGCCTTGCTGACGCCCACCCCGCAGGAAACGCTTGGCCCGTTCTTCCCGGTTCGACCGCGGCTGGAGCGGGATGCGGACCTGACCCGCATCGCCGGCCGGCCGGGACGCGCGGCTGGCCAGATCATCGAGGTGTCCGGCCGGGTGCTGACGCGCGAGGCGCGACCCATCGCCGGCGCGGTGCTGAAGATCTGGCAGGCCAACGCCGCGGGCCGCTATGACCACCCCGACGATGATAATCCGGCTCCGCTCGATCCCAATTTCCAGGGATACGCCGAGCTGGTCACCGGCGCGGACGGCAGCTACCGGATCCTGACCGTGAAGCCGGCGGCCTATCCGGACGCCGTGAGCGGCACGCTGCGCACGCCCCACATACATTTCGATGTGACGGGCCATGACGATCGCGCCGTGGCGCAGATGTATTTCCCCGGCGAGCCCTTGAACGACAAGGATGTTCTGATGCGCAGCATGGCGACGCGGAGCCGCGATCCCAGCCTCACCATCGCCGCACGGGCTGCGCCGCGGGACGGAGGCGTTGCGGCGTTCACCTGGGATATCGTGTTGCGAGGCCGCTGAGGCGCAGCCTCGCAGGGCGCTTCAGGTGGCAAGCTGCGGGTCTGCCAGCCACCCCTGGCGGAGCCTCTGCGGCCTGAGGCTGGCGGCCGCAACTTGCCGATTCTAGCGCCCAGGATCCCTGAGTTCGAGCGGCTTGCGGCCCGCCTTCCAGCGCGCCTTCGCCGCCCAATTGGCCGTCTTCACGGCCAATCCGCCCACCAGCTGACAAAGGGTCCGTAGGGGGCGCCTCGGCGGAGCGGCGCCGCCGGGCGTGGGTTCCGGGCGGGGCTCCAGCCGTCCTAGGGCTGCGGCGCGCTGACCTGGGTGACGGGCTCGATGTTGGTGAAGTTTGCGATGTCGGCGAAGACCTCGGCGGCGCGCGGCCCGGTCAGGCTCGCCTGCAGCGCCTCGGGGCTCTCGAAAGTCAGATGGGCCATGGCGACGAAGGGCGCCGGGCCGCCGTCGCCGGCCGACAGGCCCTGCTGGACGTCAACGGCCTGCAGCCCGCTCCCGGCGAAGGCGTCCCGCACCAGCGGGATGTGCGTGCTGCGGTAATAGCCCTGGTCGAAACGTCCCTCGGGCCGGGCGGGGTAGAGCACGCTGAACACGATCATGGCGGGGGCCTCCGTCGGCCGGCGCGGGGTGCGCGGCCGTCTGAGATGGACCGTACAGGCCGGCGCGATTTAAGGTTCTTGGCCGATCTGAAAAGTCCTGAAGGGGGAGGCAATGGAGAGCGGCGGCGCCGCGACGGTCACCTTCGGTCCATTCCAGCTGGACCTCGCCCGCCGCAGGCTGACCCGCGACAGCGTCGAGGCGCCGCTGGGCGAGCGCGCCCTGGAGGTGCTCTGCACCCTGGTCGCGGCCGGCGGGGAGGTGGTGTCCAAGCGCGACCTGGTGGCGAAGGTCTGGCCGGGCGTGACCGTCGAAGAGAACAATCTCCAGGTCCAGGTCTATGCCCTGCGCCGCGCGCTGGGCGAGGACGGCGACGCGCGGGGCTATGTCCGTACGGTCTCGGGGCGCGGCTACCGGTTCGTGGGCGATCCCCCGTCGGCGGCCCCGACGCCGGCCGTTCCGCCGCAGAATATCCGCTACGCGCGCGCCCCCGATGGCGCCCACCTCGCCTACACCCTGACCGGCGAGGGCGCGCAGCTGGTGCGCGCCCCCTTGTGGATGAGCCACCTGGAGCACGACTGGAAGACCTCCGTCTGGAGCGGGCTGCTGAGCGCCCTGGCGGCCTCCCACGCCCTGCTGCGCTATGACGGTCGCGGCATGGGGCTGTCCGACCGCGACGTCCCGATCTCGTTCGAGGCCGCCGTGGACGATCTGGAGGCGGTGGTCGACGCCGCCGGCCTCGAGCGGTTCGCGCTGCTTGGCATATCGCAGGGCGTGGCCGTGTCCCTGGCCTTCGCCGCGCGCCGGCCGGAGCGGGTCTCCAGGCTTGTGCTGGCCGGCGGCTACGCCCGCGGCGCCCTGGTGTGTGCGCCGGAGCGGGCCGCCGCCATCGAAGCCACGAAGACCCTGGTGCGGGACGGCTGGGGCCGCGACAACCCGGCGTTCCGGCAGATCTTCACCTCCCTCGGCTTCCCCGAGGCGACCGCGGCCCAGATGCACGAGCTGAACGAGCTTCAGCGCCTCTCCGCCTCCGGCGAGGGCGCCGCCCGCATCATGGACATGCAGGCCCATATCGACGTCACCGCCGAGCTGGCGCGGATCTCCTGCCCGACGCTGGTGCTGCACAGCCGTGACGACGCCTGGATACCGGCCGAGCGGAGCCGCGAGATCGCGCGCGGGGTCGCCGGCGCCCGCTTCCGCGAGATCGCCGGGGCGAACCACGTCGTGCTGCCCCAGTCCCCGCAGTTCGCCAGCTATGTCGCCGGCATCCTCGCCTTCCTGGCGGAGGACGCCTGATCGAGAGCCTGGCGGGCCGGCCCCGCTTGGGGACCGAAGCCCACAGCCGCTTCCTCCCGTTGTCGACCAGGCCCGGACCTCAGCCGGCGTTGACGTCCGCGGCGAGGGCGGTCTCTACTTCCCGAAAGCGCGAAAAAAAAATGGGGCGGAAGTCATGGCTGGGCGGAACATGGTCTTGGGCGCCGTTGCGGGCGCCCTCGTGATCTACGGGGCCGCCGCCCCGGCGTCCTCGGCGCCGGCCGCCCCCGCCAAGGCCCCAGCCAAAACCGCCGCCTACAAGGCGCCGCGCACCGCCTTCGGACAGCCGGACCTGGCCGGTTTCTGGTCCAGCGCGACGCTGACCCCCATGACCCGCGACCGCAAGCTGGGCGACCGGCTGGTGCTGACGCCTGGGGAGACGGAGGCGCTCGAGAAGGACGAGGCGTCGCAGGTCGTCGCGGGCAACCGGAGCACCGACCCCAACGCCCCCGTCAACGCGCCGAACGGCCTTGAGCTGAAGCCGTCGTTCGCCGCCGCCGGCGGCGACGTGGGCGGCTACAACCGCGGCTGGCTCGACCCCGGCCACACCGTGATGCGGGTCGGAGGCCAGCCGCGCAGCTCCCTGCTGATCACCCGCGACGGCCAGGTCCCGCAGCGCAGGAACGGAACCAGCGCCCCGGTCAACGACTACGGCGGCGAGGGCAGCCGCGGCCCCCTCGGCTCCTTCGACAACGTCGAGGAGCGGCCGCTCGGCGAGCGCTGCATCGCCTTCGGCCGCAACGTCGGGCCGCCGATGCTGCCCAACGGCTTCTACAACAACAACTATTACATCGTGCAGACGCCCGGAGCCGTGGTCATCGAGGTCGAGATGGTCCACGACGTGCGGGTCGTGCCCCTCAACGCCAGGCACCGCACGGATGGCCTGCGCCCGTGGGCCGGCGACTCCATCGGCTGGTGGGACGGCGACACCCTGGTGGTCGAGACGACCAACTTCCCGAAGGCGCAGGCCTTCATGGGCTCGTGGAAGACCCTGAAGATCACCGAGCGCTTCACCCGCACGGCCAAGGATCGCCTGCGCTACGGGTTCACCGTCAGCGATCCGGAGACCTGGAGCGAGCCCTGGGGCGGCGAGTACGAGTTTTCGCCGCTGCATGGCAGGATCTACGAATACGCCTGCCACGAGGGGAACTACTCCCTGCCGGGCATCCTGGTCGGCGGCCGGGCGGAACAGGAGAAGGCCGTGGCTCCAGCGGTCGCCGCCAAGGCGCCCGGGAGCTGACGCTTCCGACCCGTTGCGGATATCAAGGCCGAATGCGACCATGAGTGCAGGGTGGCCGCCTATTGTGGCGACGTCGCTGTCCCGAAAGGGCGACCTCGAAATGAGCAAGATGGCCAAGCTGCTTTGTTCATTGGTCTTGTCTGCATCGCTTGCCGTTCTCCCTTCGAAGGCTTCGGCGGCGGCGCAGAGTGCGGCCGCCCGGCTCGTCGGCGCCTGGCGTCTGGTTTCGGCGACCGAGCGCATGGCGGATGGAACGGAGCGGCCGGATCCCAACGTCGGTGCGCAAGGTCGCGGCTATATCGTCTACACAGCAACCGGCCAGGTCTGCGCCATGCTGGGCAACAGCCAGCGGCCTCGGTGGGCGGTCGCCAAGCCAACCGCGGCCGAGGCCAGCGCTATCACCGAAAATATGGTCGCGTACTGCGGAACCTATTCGGTCGATGAGGCTGGGGGCTTTGTGGTCCACCATGTCGAAATCGATCTTTCCCCGAACCTCACCGGAACCGACCGCAAACGCTTCTTCACGATAACAGGAGACCGCCTCGTGCTGCGCGCGGCGCCTCCCCTGCCAGAAGGTGTGCAGGCTTTGACCATCACTTGGGAACGCGTGCATTGAGCGGCCCAAAGCCCAATGACGGCGACCAGCGGCGCAATGGGCCCATAGCCTCACGGAGGCCGTGAACGGCGAATGCCTTGAGGTCCGCTTCCGACCCATGGCTGACGCTCCCGGCCCGATCCCTGGGGGTTGATCAACGGCCTCGCTGTCGGCTCGTCAGCGAACCGTTTCCGTCTCCTTGGGAGCCGAAACGCGGCGCGTCCGGGCCTGGGCCTTGGGCTTCGGCAGCAGTCGAAAGCGCGTCTGGCACCACGCGAAGTCGACGCCCACGTCGAGCAAGGCGTCGGAACGTCCGCAGGGGCAGGCGTATTCCATGACCCCGATGACCCGGTAGGTCTCGCCGGCCTGCAGGGGCACCGGCCTTCGGGTGGCATGGTTCGGGGCGGCGTTCACGCATAGAACCAGATCGCCAGGACCAACAGCGTCGCTCATAGCCTTCATCCACTACGGGGGGGAAGACTAGTCCCTTACCCGCAACGGGCAAAGACCGGTTGCCACCCTCCGCCGACATCCGGCTTGTTCGCCTGCGGGCAAGATCCTGGCGCCCGCTGACCCCTGGCGCTCCTTGGCAGAGTCCGCTTACCGTCACTTGAGGCGATCCGCTGGGGGGCGGCATGGATATCCACAAACCCAAGCCCGTTCATAGCTGGCGCGAATTGCTGACCGAGATCGGCGTCGTCGTGATCGGCGTGCTCATCGCGCTCAGCGCCGAGCAGGCGGTCGAGTGGCTGCACTGGCGGGAGAAGGCCCATCACGCCGAGCAGTCCATCCGTCAGGACCTGGCGCTCGCGGCCGACATCGCCTCCGAGCGCGTGGCGGTCGGGCGGTGCCTGGACGAACGCCTCCTGCGGCTTCGGACCGACGTCCAGGCGAGCGGCCCACTGTGGCAGGCGACCTTGCCCAATGACAGCGGCGGGCTCCCCTTCGAAACCCCCTATCGGACGCCCAACCGACTGTGGAACGCCCAGACCTGGGACAGCCTCGTGGCCGACGGCACGGTGTCGCATCTCGATCCGGCCCGCGCCCGCACCTTCGCATTGTTGTACTTCACGATCCGCGGCAACGCCGATCTCAACGACCAGGAGAACCGCGAGACGTCGGACCTTCAGGTGCTGGCGGACAAGGGCGCGCAGCTCACGCCCGAGACCCGGATCCGGTTGATCCAGAGGATCGACGGGCTGCGGCAGGAGAACGAGATGATCGCGCTGGTCTCGCGCCAGGTGCTGCGCCGCATCCAGGACACCGGCTACCTGCCGCCGCTCGACGACACCAGGCGCAGGCTGGCCAGCCGCTTCTCGGACGCCCTGAAGTGCCGCTACGCCGACCAGGCCCTGCGCGATCGGGTGGCGCAGGACTGGTTCACGCTGCATCGCTGACGGCCCGCCCCGGGAGCTTTGGGGGACGGCGCCGCGCCGGAGCGGTCAGCATCCGGGTCCGCGGCATCCCAGGGTCACGTAGGTCTCCGATACGGCGCGCCACACGCCCGAGGCCTTGGTCCAATGGACGAAGTACCGCCCGAACGGCCGCGCCTCCCCGGCGGGCTTGTGATTGATCCCCTCCCATCGGCCCAGTTCGGCGGCGCGCAAGACGCCCTTGCGCTGACCGATCTCCACCTCGGCGGGGGTGCGCACATAGCGATCGTGGGATGGCGTTGCGAACTCTTCGACCCAGCCTTGCCGATTCTCCGCCGCGCCGCGCTCGATGCTGCCGTCGCCGCCGACGGTCACGTAGTCATCCGCGGCGACCGCCATCGCCCCCTCGACATCATGCGCGGCCAGCGCCCGGTTGCTGGCCGCCCGCAACGCGAGAATGGCGCGCCTGTCTTCCGCATAGGCGCTTGGCTTCGATGGACTTGCGTAGACCGGCGACGCCCCGGACAGGCTCAGCGCCGCGGACATCAAGCCCGCTCCGAGTCGCGCCCAAAACGGCGGCATGCGTCACTCCCCATAACCACCACCCGCGGCCGTGTGGAACGGCGGACGTGGCGACTCTAGACTGCAGAGTGGGGCCCTCGTCCGCAATCCCCCCGGCGCGGCCATTCCGGGGGTCCGCTTCAGGTTGCAAGCTGCGTGTCCGCTTCCGGACCCGGCTGCGGACATTCCGTCGATCAGGGCGATCCGAGGAATGCGCCGCGACCTACGGCGATCACAGCCGCTTGAGTTCCGTGGCGATGATATGCAGGTCCCGGTCGCCGACGTTTCTGACGTAGTGCGGAACCAGGGGAACGCCCCAGAAGGCGTCGCCGATTTCGGGTTCGCTCGGCGCCGATCGAGAGTCCATGAGCACCGTTCCGTCCGGATCATAGCGAATGAACTCGCTCCAGCTCAGCACGTAGAACACCGCCGGCCATTGATGGGTGTGCACCGG
>JAQGIV010000145.1 GCA_028290945.1 Phenylobacterium sp.
CAGGCCCTGGACGAGGCGGTGAACCGCGAGAAGCGCAAACGCCGCTAGCCGCCTTGCCTCCGGACGCCTTGCGCGGGTAAGCGATGCCCTCACCGGCCGTTTCGCTTCGAGGAGATCCTACGCATGCGCCACTTGGGTTTGACCCTCGCCGCGGCCGCCCTGGCCGCCGCCCTGGCCGGCTGCAACAAGACCGCGACCCCGCCGCCGGCCGAGCAGGCCGCGCCCAGCCCGCCGCCCTCGGCGATGAGCGACGTGGACAAGCAAAAGGCGCTGGCGACGCTGCCCGCGCCCTACAACGCCGCCGACCTCGCCAACGGCGAATCCAAGTTCGCGCTCTGCTCCACCTGCCACACCCTGGCCCAGGGCGGACCCAACATGACCGGGCCGAACCTGCACGGGGTATTCGGGCGCAAGGCCGGCGTGACGCCGGGCTACACCTATTCCGACGTGCTGAAGGCCACAGGCTGGACATGGGACGCCGCGCGCATCGACACCTGGATCACCGACCCCAAGGTCGCCGTTCCCGGCACCAAGATGACCTTCGTCGGCCTCAAGGACCCCAAGGACCGCACCGACGTCATCGCCTACCTGATGATCGGCACGGGCTACAAACCCTAGATCCAGTCGACGCCGGGTAGAGTAGGCCGCCGGTAGCTCAACCTTGACGGGTGCGCGCCGGACGCGCATCCTGGCGCTGTCGCTCCGCCGAAGGTTCGCACCTCCTGCGCGTTGCGGCGCCTCGTCCGGCGTGTCCCCAACCCGCCGGTTCTGCGCTGAACGGATACGACGTCCCCCACGTCCCTCCCGGCGCGCAGCCTTCAGGCCTTCCCCGGCGACGGGGGAGGCCTGTTTCGTGACCGCTGGGCTGTGAAGTCCCTAGGCGTCGTAGCCCGGCCGCTCGCGGTCGAGCTTGCGCAGGCAGCCCGGCCAGGCGAGCGCCCCGCCGATCCCGCGGCCGACCTGGTTGCGGACCTCGGCCTGGGCGGCGTCCGGGGCGATCAATATGCCCTCGGCCCCCCCGGAGAGGGCCTTCACCTGCATGGTGCAGGCGCGTTCCAGATAGTACATGCCGACCCAGCAGTTGGCGGCGCTGTCGCCGACCGCCAGCGTGCCGTGATTGCGCAGCAGCATCAGGGTCTTGTCGCCGATGTCGGCCACCAGGCGCTCGCGCTCGTCGTGGTTGAGCGCGATACCTTCGTAGTCGTGGTAGGCGAGCCTGGGCAGGACGATCAGGGCGTGCTGCGAGAGCGGCATCAGGCCCTGGGCCTGCGCGGCCACCGCCACCCCGTCATCGGAGTGCAGGTGCATGACGTAGTGGGCGTCCTCGCGCGCGGCGTGGATGGCCGAGTGGATGGTGAAGCCCGCCGGATTGATGAAATAGGGCGTCTCCTGGAGGATGTTCCCCTCGAGGTCGATCTTCACCAGCGACGAGGCGGTCATCTCGTCGAACAGCATCCCGTACGGATTGATCAGGAAATGGTGCTCCGGCCCCGGGATGCGGGCCGAGATGTGGGTGTAGATGAGGTCGTCCCAACCGTGCAGGGCGACCAGCCGATAGAGCGCGGCGAGGTCCACGCGGGCCTGCCATTCCTCGGCGCTCACCTTGCCCTTCAGCGATGCGACGCCGCCGACCGATCCGTCCGCCATGGGCCGTCTCCTGGTTTCTGACTGTTCCCCTATAGGGTCCTCTCAGGTGACGCGCCCGTCAAGTTCAGGTGCGCACGCGGGCCACCGCGTCCAGCCAGCGGGCGTAGGCCGCCTCGCGCCGGCGAGGCTCCATCGCGGGGCGGTAATGCTCGGTGTCCGGCCGCGAGGCCGCCGCCTCCGCCACGTCCTTGAACACGCCGGCCCCGACGCCGGCGAACAGCGCCGCGCCCAGCGCCGTGGTCTCCTGGTAGGTGGCGCGGCAGACGCTGACGCCGGTCAGGTCGGCCAGCCGCTGCGAGAACCAGGCGCTGCGCGACATGCCACCGTCGATGCGCAGCTCCACCGAGCCCGCGAAGGCCTTGGGCGCGTCGGCCCGCATGGCCTCGATCAGGTCGCGGGTCTGCAGCGCGCAGGCGTCGAAGGCCGCCTGGCTGATCTCCGCCAGCCCCGCATCCCGCGTCAGGCCGAAGATCGCGCCGCGGGCATGGGCGTCCCACCAGGGCGCGCCCAGCCCCGTGAAGGCCGGCACAAGCACCACGCCGTGGTCGTCCCTGGCCTGGGCCGCCAGCTTCTCGGCCGCCTGCGGACCGCCCGCCACCCCCAGCTCCTCGCCCAGCCACTGGATCGCCGCCCCGGCGATGAAGATCGCGCCCTCCAGGGCGTAGGTCGTGCGGCCGTCCACCCGCGCCGCCACGGTGGTCAGCAGCCGGGCCCGCGACAGCGGCGCGGTCTCGCCGGTGTTGATCAGCATGAAGCAGCCGGTGCCGTAGGTGGCCTTCATCTCGCCAGGCGCGATGCAGCCCTGGCCCATCAGCGCCGCCTGCTGGTCGCCGGCCACCCCGCGGATGGGGATGGCGCGGCCGAGCACCCCGGCCTCCGTCTCCCCGAAGTCGCCGGTGCAGTCGCGCACGTCGGGCAGGATGTTCAGCGGCACGTCCAGCAGCTCGCCCATCTCCTGCGACCAGGCCTGCGCCCGGATGTCGAACAGCAGGGTGCGCGAGGCGTTGGTGGCGTCGGTGGCGTGCACTCGCCCGCCGGTCAGCTTCCAGATCACCCACGTATCGATGGTCCCGGCCAGCAGCTCGCCGGCCTCGGCCGCCGCCCGCGCGCCGGGCACATGGTCCAGCAGCCAGGCGATCTTGGTGCCGGAAAAATAGGGGTCGAGCAGCAGGCCGGTGACCTCGGTCACGCGGCCCTCGTGGCCGGCCTTGCGCAGCCGCTCGCAGGCGTCCGCCGTGCGCCGGTCCTGCCAGACCACGGCCTTGTGCAGCGGCTTGCCGGTCGCCTTGTCCCAGATCACCACCGTCTCGCGCTGGTTGGTGATGCCGATGGCGGCCACCTCCTCCATGCGCCGCGCGGCCTTCTGCACCGCCTCGCGCAGCACGGCGACGGAGGCCTCGTAGATCTCCTGCGCGTCGTGCTCGACCCAGCCGTCGCGCGGATAGGACTGCTGCAGCGGCCGCCCCGCCTCGGCCAGCGCCCGGCCCTTGGCGTCGAACAGGATGGCGCGGGTGCTGGTGGTGCCCTGGTCGAGCGCGAGCAGCAGCGGTTCGGCCATTCTTCTCCCCCGGATCAGCGATCTTGGCCCTGCGCCGAAGCGCGCGGCGAGGATTGTTTAAGCATGTTTTCATCGGGACCCAGCACATTCGGGCTCACCTGATTCTCCAGACGCCCCATTCGTTGCGCCCTAGGGGGGAGCGTGAACCTCGCCACCAACCGCGACAGCCTGCTGGACCTGGCCAAGAGCCGCTCGCCCGCCGACCGCGAGCGCCTGCTGCTGGGCATCGTCGAGCTGTGCGAGGCCGGCGGCGAGGGCGAGGCCATGGGCCAGCCCGAGATCCAGGCGCTGCTCAATTCGATCTTCCTCAGCCTCGTCGTCGAGGCCGAGCGCGACATCCGCCAGCGGCTGGCCGGCAAGCTGGCCCATGCGGACTGGGCCCCGGCGGCGCTGATCAATGTGCTGGCCCTCGACGAGATCGAGATCGCCCGGCCGATCATCGCCCAGAGCCCGGTGCTCAAGGACCACGACCTCGTGCGCCTGCTGGCCGAGGCCACCATCGAGCACCAGATCGAGGTCGCCCGTCGCCCGCAGATCGGCGCCCCGGTGGTCGCCGCCATCCTCAAGCAGTCGGAGCCCGCCGTGCTGGCGGCCCTGGCCGGCAACGCCACGGCGGAGCTGTCGCAGGCCGACCTCGCCCGGCTGGTGGACAAGGCCCGCCAGGTCGCCGCCCTGCGCTCGCCGCTGTCGCGCCACCCCGGGCTGACCGGCGAGCTCGCCCTGCAGCTCTATGTGTGGGTCGGCCAGGCGCTGCGCGCGGCGCTCACCGAACGCTTCCGGCTGGACCCGCAGATGATCGAGGCGGCGCTCGCCCAGTCCGTCGCCGAGGCCCACGCCGGCGCGCCGGAGGGCCAGGGCCTGATCGTCGTCGCCCGCGACGAGGAGCGCGACGCCATGGAGCGGCGGCTGATCGACAAGCTGCACGCCGCCGGCCAGTTGCGGCCCGGCTACCTGGTCCGGGCGCTGCGCGAAGGCCGGCTGTCGCTGTTCTGCACCACGCTGGCCATGCTCGGCCGCTTCGAGGCCGACCACATCCGCCGCGCGGTGGATTCCGACCGGCCGGAACTGCTGGCCCTGGCCTGCGCCGCGGTCGGCATCGACCGCAGCGTGTTCCCGACCATCCTGACCATGGTGCGCGAGCTGAACGGCGGGCGGCCCTCGGGCGGCGCGGAGAGCGCGCGGCGGGCCTCGGGCGCCTTCGGCCCGGTCACCCCGCAGGTGGCCGGCATCGCCTTCCGCCAGGCGGCCCTGTCGATTTGACAACCGCCAGCCGGCGCCCGCTTCTCCAGGCGATGTCCAAGGCCGAGCCCTTCGTCACCCGCGTCGCCTTCGTGGCCAGCGATCGGCCGGAAGCCCAGGAGGCCCGCGCGCGGCTGGCGGAGCGCTACGGCGACGCCCCGGAGGACGAGGCCCAGGTGGTGGTGGCGCTCGGCGGCGACGGCTTCATGCTGGAGACCCTGCACGGCCATCTGGCCGACGGCGCCGCGATCTACGGCATGAACCGCGGCTCGGTCGGCTTCCTGATGAACGAATATTCCGAGGACGACCTGCTGGAGCGGATCGACGCCGCCGAGCGGGCGGTCATCCATCCGCTGCGGATGCACGCCACCGACGCCGCGGGCCAGGTCCACGACGCCCTGGCCTTCAATGAAGTCTCCCTGCTGCGCCAGACCCGCCAGACCGCCAAGCTGCGCATCTCCATCGACGGCAAGGTGCGGCTGGCCGAGCTGTTCTGCGACGGGGCGCTGGTGTCGACCCCGGCCGGCTCCACCGCCTACAACCTCTCCGCCCACGGCCCGATCATCCCGCTGGACGCCCGGGTCCTGGCGCTGACCCCGATCAGCGCCTTTCGGCCCCGCCGCTGGCGCGGTGCGCTCCTGCCCCATTCGTCGAAGGTCACCTTCGAGATCCTCGAGGCCGACAAGCGTCCGGTCAGCGCCGTGGCCGACAACTACGAGGTGCGCGACGTCGCGCAGGTCGACATCGCCGAGGACCGCGAGATCGGCCTGACCATGCTGTTCGACGCCGGCCGCAGCCTGGAAGAGCGCGTGCTGGCCGAGCAGTTCTCCGGCTGACGGCGCTCACCGTCCTCGGAAAACCCTCTGGAAACCGCACGTTGCGGCTCACCGCTTATTAACGGGTTGCAGCTACCAATCCTCTCGAAGAATAGAGGGGCCTTCCGTGAGCCAGCAGAATCCGAGCCAGGTGATCCCCGCGCCGACCCAGTTGCGCCTCAAGGTGGGCGTGGGCCGGATGGGCTCCATCGACGCCGCCGCCATCGCCAAGGCGGAAGCCGCCCTGAAGAGCCTGTCCGGCAATTTCGGCCAGTGGCTGCAGGACGAGATCACCAAGCTCGAGGCCGCCCGCCAGCAGGTGAAGGTCGCCGGCGCCACGGCCGAGACCATGGAGAACCTCTATCTCCGGGCGCACGACCTGAAGGGCCTGGGCACCACCTACGGCTACCAACTGATCACCCGCATCGCGGCCTCGCTCTGCCGGCTGATCGACGACAAGGACAAGCGCCCGACCGCCCCCATGGGCCTGGTCGACGCCCACATCGACGCCATCAAGGCCGCGGTCCGCGAGGACATGAAGGCCGATGACCACCCCCTCGGCCGCGCGCTGATCGGCGAGCTGGAGCGGCGGGTCAAGGAAGCCGGCTGCTAGTCAGCCAACTCCGCCGCTACATCACCGTCTCGAGGTCCTCCTCCACCGCGCCGTAGCCGGCGTCCGGCGGCAGGACCAGCACGCGCCCGTGCGGGCGCTGCTGGATCTGCGGCTGCACGGTCACCAGCCGGCGCGCCGCCGCGCGGGCCACGGCGTCCGCCGCATCGGCCCCTTCGGCCAGCAGCTTCAGGTTCATCCGCGTCGGGAAGATCACCTTGCGCTCGCCGGCCTCGGCCAGCCGCAGCGCCTCCGCAGGCGCGATCCACTCGGCGTCCACCGTCTCGCGGCCGTCGCAGGCGGCCAGCTGGTCGTCCGGCGCCTTGACCACATAGAACCAGGTGTCGAACCGCTTGGGCGTCAGCGGCGGGGTGATCCAGCGGGCGAAGGTGGTCAGCATGGCGAGGTCGAGCCGCGCCTGCAGCCCCCTCACGACGTCCAGAAAATGCGTGGTCCCGGCGTCCACCGCCTGGCGCACCGCCATGGGACAGGCCTCGCCGCCGATCGGTTCGCCGTTCCGCCGCTTGGCCAGCAGGATGCCGGCCTCCTCGAACACCTCGCGGATGGCGGCGATGCGCAGGCCCCGCTGTTCGGCGTCGTAGTCGTCCCAGCCCAGCACATGCCCGGCCCAGGCCGGGTCGTGGTCGCCGGCGTGGCTCTTGCCGCCAGGAAACACCAGCGCGCCGGAGGCGAAATCGATCTGGTGGTGGCGCTTGACCATCAGCACCTCGAAGCCGGGCTGGTCGCGCAGCAGCAGGATGGTGGCGGCGGGCCTGATCTCAGGATGGGTCTGGGGCGAGGGGCGGACGTCGGTCATGCCGCCAGCTTGGAGCGTGGGCCCCGCGCCGGCAAGCGCCGGGGATTTCGCGGTTTTCCGGTAGCCGAACGATCGCCCCGTGCGTTACGACCTCTGCGGCCGGATCTCGGGGGAGTCCGCGCCTGAGGATGTTGCATGTCCGAACGCGCCGAGACCGCCCCCAAGCCGCCCGCCGGGCGTCCCCTTGAGGCCCGGGTCGTCGAGCTCTGCGCCGCCCAGGAGGAATTCTTTGGCCGCGAGCTCTGGTACCGCGACCTGCTGAACGCCCTGCCGGCGGCGGTCTACACCACCGACGCCGAGGGCCGGATCACCTTCTACAACGAAGCCGCCGTGGACTTCGCCGGCCGGCGCCCGGCCGTGGGCGAGATGTGGTGCGTCACCTGGAAGCTGTTCCACCTCGACGGCTCGCCCCTGCCGCACGACGAATGCCCCATGGCCGTCTCGCTGCGCGAAGGCCGCCCGATCCGCGGCGCCGAAGCCGTCGCCGAGCGGCCGGACGGCAGCCGCGTGGTGTTCACGCCCTATCCGACCCCGATCCGCGACGAGGCCGGCGCGGTGATCGGCGCGGTCAACATGCTGGTCGACATCACCGAGCGCAAAGAGGCCGAGGCGCGCCAGGAGCTGCTCGCCAACGAGGTCAACCACCGGGCCAACAACCTGCTCTCGGTGGTGCAGTCCATCGTGCGCCTGACCCGCTGCGAGGACGTCGACAGCCTGCGCGAAGCGATCGGCGGCCGCATCCAGGCGCTGGCCCGCGCCCACAGCCTGCTCGCCAAGACCCGCTGGCTGGGCGCCGACCTGCAGCACCTCGTCAGCGAGGAACTGGCCCCCTACATGGGCGAGGAGGCCCGCGCCTGGGTCAGCGGCACCATACTGCCGCTCAGGCCCGCCGCGGCGCAGTCCACCGCCCTGATCATCCACGAGCTGGTCACCAATGCGGTGAAGTACGGCGCCCTCTCCAACGAAGAGGGCCGGGTGCACATCGACTGGCGGCGCGGCAAGGGCGACATCACCATCCGCTGGCGCGAGGACGGCGGCCCTCCGACCCAGCGTCCGACAACCCGCGGCGTCGGCTCGACCGTCATCGAGCGCGCGGCCGCCCAGCTCGACGGCGCGGTGATCTACCACTGGCCGACCACCGGCCTGGTCTTCGAGTTCCGCGCGCCCACCGACTCCATGGTCCTCACCGAGACCGACGGCACCGTCCGCCCGAGCTAGCACGGGCGACGGAGCGGTCTCCCGGCAGCGCCGCACCCGCGCGAAGCGCAGCAATTTCCCGACCACGGATTTCACGGACAGCACCCATCCGTGAAATCCGTGAAATCCGTGGTTCTCTTGTCTTGAAAGCGGTCTCTGACCGCCGAGGCTCAGGCCGTTTCGGCCAGGTCCTCGTCGTGCAGGACCTTGGAGACCTCGTCCATCTTGTCGATCAGGTAGTCCACGTCCTCGCGGGCCGCCGGCTGGGCGGCGGTGAGGAAGCGCTGCAGCATCTTCTGCTGGAACCGCTCGCGGTCGCGGGCGCCGCCGTCGAACTCCATGGAGTGGTAGGTGTCCACCGCCGCCCGGAAGGCCCCGAACAGCCGCGCCGGCAGCCCGGCCCGCTCATAGATGGCCTTCAGGCCCAGCGGCCCGGCGTCGTGGATCATCAGCCAGGTGCGATGGTGCGGCACGCCGGCCAGCTCCGCCACGCCCCATTCGAAGAAGGTCATGTGCCCCTGAGCCAGCGCCCGCAGCAGCAGGGAGGCGGTCAGCCGCTTGCCGGCCGCCAGGTGGGCCACGAAACCCTTCACGTCGGCGGTGCGGCCGGCCTGGTCGACCAGGTCCACCGTGGCCCGCTCGGTGGCCCCGAACGCCAGCTCCAGGGCGATCTCCGGGGCGATGGCGTGGGTCTGGATCAGGTGCTCGCGGACCTGTTCGCCGACCAGCGCCACCAGCCGCTCGCTGATCGCCAGCGGCAGGGTGGTGCGGTAGGCCACCGCGGTCAGCACCCGCTCGCTCTCCTCGAAGCGGTCGACGATCCGCTGCAGGGCGGCCTCGCCGAAGTCGGCCTGGTCGTTGGCGCAGGCCGAGGCCACCGCCTTCTCCGAGCCGTGGCGGGCCAGCGCGTCGGTGACGGCGCGCGCCAAGGTCGGGCGCCTGGCGATGGCCAGCTGCCGCACCGGGCCGCCCAGGCGGACGATGTCGGAGAGGTCGTCGTCGGTGAACGCCGGCGAGGCCGACAGCACCGGCAGGCAGACGCTCTCCACGTCGCGGGCCAGCTTCAGGGCCACGTCGCGCGGCAGCAGGGGCGAGGATTTCAAGGTGACGGCCAGCGCCCGGCGGACCAGCTCGGCGGCGTCGGCGGCCATGACGCGGATGACCTCGGCGGCCATCTCGCGGTCTTCGTCGGTCAGCGGCGCGCGCGCGATGGTCTGGCAGAGCTTCTGCGCCGCAGCCGCCCGGTCGTCAGCGCTCGCGCCCTTGACCAGCGTACGGATGTCCTCGTCCGTCAACGCCGCGCGCGTCGTCGCCATGGCTAAGCGAAAGCCCCCGTCCCCAGCTCGAATCCCTAAGGATTCAGAGTCCCACGAGTCTGAGATTGCGCCGTCATGCTTAACGAGAGCTTGACGGTGAAGCTGTGGATTAACGATTTCTCCTAACGCCCCGCCAACGCCTGGGGGCGCAGCCTCGGCGCGAACAACGCGAGGCCACCCGGTGTCCGCCCACCCGTCCGCCACCTCCCTGCCGAACCCCCGAGGCGGCCTTTCCATGGGCCAGCAGGCGATGGCCGCGCAGGCCGCCCTGCTGCCCTATGCGCTGACTGCCTTCGCCGTCTCCCTGCCGATCTATGTCTGGGCCGGCGGCCATGCGCCCAACGCCGCCTGGATGAGCGCCTCCTTCGTGGTCTTCGCCATCGCCTGGGGCCTGTTCTACGCGGTGGTCAACTGGCTGAAGGAGCCGGCCGCCCAGGATCCGCGCCGCCGCGCCCGGGTGCAGCTGATGGCCGGCCTGGTCTGGGCCGCGGCGCTCGCCCAGATCGCCGCCTTCGCCGATCACGCCGGCCCGGTGCGCGAGACCCTGCTGATGATCTCGCTGGCGGCCGGCGTCATCTGCCTGGTGTTCACCGCGCCCTGGCTGCCGTCGCTGCTGATCGTCGGCACGGCGGCGGTCGCGGCCCCGCTGGCGGCGCTCACCCTGCGCTCCGACAATCCGGACGCCACCCACCTCGCCTGGGGCGGCACGGCCCTGGCCTTTGCCCTGGCCCTGATGGTCAACCGCATCCTCAAGCAGCAGTTCACCCTGGCCGCCGAGCGCGAAGGCCTGATGGCCGAGCGCGCCGAGCAGGCGGAGGCCGCGCGCCGCCTGGCCCGCTCCAAGTCGGACCTGGTGGCCACCCTCTCCGACGAGATCCGCAACGGCCTGACCGGCGTCGCCCATGTGCTGGCCGCCGCTTCGGGTCGCGGCGGCCGCGCCGCGCCGTCGCGCGAGCAGCTGGCCGCCGGCCTCGACGCGGTCAACGAGCTGCTGGCCGTGCTCAACACCACCCTCGACGCCGAGACCGCCGAGGCCGGCCGCCTGTCGGTCGAGCCGCAGCCCATCGACGTGGTGGCCATCGCCCGCGACCTGGTGCTGGCGCACCGCCCGCAGGCCGCCGCCAAGGGGCTGGAGCTGTCGCTGCACATGGACGCCGACCTGGCCGCCGGCGACCTGGGCGCCGCCATCGGCGATCCGGCCCGCGTGCGCCAGGTGCTGGCCGCCCTGATCGGCAACGCCGTGAAGTTCACCCTGCGCGGCCGGGTGGAGGTGCGCATCGCGCTCCCCGCCGCCGGGCGCCTCACCGTCGAGATCGCCGACACCGGGCCCGGCCTCTCCGATGAGGAGCTCGCCAAGGCGTTCGAGGCCTTCCAGCGCATCGCCCGCACCAGCGCCGGGACCTCCGGGGCGGGGCTCGGCCTGACGCTGGCCCGCCAGCTTGCCCGACTGATGGGCGGCAGCCTGAGCGCCCACTCGGCGGCCGGCGTCGGCTCCTGCTTCACCGTCGAGCTGCCCTATGAGGCCGAGGCCGCAGTCCCGCCGCCGCTACCCGCCGACGCTGCCGCCCGGCCGGTCGACAGCCCGACCCTGCGCATCCTGATCGCCGAGGACGACGGCCTGGCCGCCGCCACCCTGCGCAGCCATCTCGAACAGCTCGGCCACAAGGTCGCCCAGGCCGCCGACGGCCAGCGCGCCGTGGAGCTGACCCGGGTCTGCGACTTCGACGTCCTGATGGTCGCCGCCGCCGCCGTCTCCGACGGCCCGCAGGTGATGGCCGCCATCCGCCGCCTGGACGGCGCGGCCGGCCGCACGCCGCTGGTCGCCCTGATCGGCGGCGATCCGGAGGAGGCCGAGGCCAGCCTGGCCGCCGGCGCCAGCGCCGTGCTGCGCAAGCCCTTCTCCCTGCCGGCCCTGGCCCGCGCCCTGGCCGACGCCCTGGCCGTCAAGGCCGTCGCCAACGACCGCGAGGTGGCCCAGAGCGCCTGATCGAGACCTTAGACGCCCGCCCAACAGCTGTTTAAGGTGCCGCGCAAAGCCGGAATGAGGGAACGCGCGTGCTGCTGAGAGGCGTCAAGGTCGTCGAATTCGCGTCCTACATCGCGGCGCCCGCCGCGGCCTGCATGCTGGGCGACTGGGGGGCCGACGTGATCAAGGTGGAGCGGCCGGGCGGCGACGCCATGCGGGCGGCCTTCGCCGACGTGAAGAGCGAGCTGAGGGGCAATCCCACCTTCGACATGGACAACCGCGGCAAGCGCGCCGTCGTCCTCGACATCTCCAAGCCGGAAGGCCGCGATGCGCTGGCCAAGCTGGCCGCCGACGCCGACGTGTTCATCACCAACGTCCGCGCGGGCGCCCTCAAGCGCGCCGGACTCGACTACGACGCCCTGAAAGCCGCCAACCCCCGGCTGGTCTACGCCATGGTCACCGGCTACGGCCTGGAGGGCCCCGACGCCCACAAGCCGGGCTTCGACGTCACCGCCTTCTGGGCGCGATCCGGCGTCGCCAGCATGACCACGCCCAAGGGCATGGACCCGTTCATGATCCGCTCCGGCTTCGGCGACCACATCACCGCGCTGTCCACCGTCGCCGCCATCATGGCCGGCCTGTTCGACCGCGAGCGCACCGGCCAAGGCCGGATGGTCGCCACCTCGCTGCTGGCCAGCGGCGTCTACACCATGGGCTCGGACCTCTCGGTGCAACTGAAGTTCGGCCGCGTCGCCTCGATGCGCACCCGGGACCAGTCGATCAATCCGATCGCCAACATGTTCAAGAGCGCCGAGGGCCGCTGGTTCCTGCACAATCCGCGCGGCGGCGGCAGCGGCGACTGGATCAAGTTCTGCGATGTCGCCGCCCGCCCCGATCTGGTCGACGACGAACGCTTCAAGACCGGCAAGGACCGCCGCGCCAACAGCCCCGCCCTGATCGCCGAACTGGACATGGCCTTCGCCGACCTGCCCTTCGAGGAGATCGCGCGCCGCCTCGACGCCGCCGACCTCGTCTGGTCGCCGCTGCAGACCCCGGCCGACGTCGCCGCCGACCCGCAGGTCGCGGCCTCCGGGGTCCTGGTGCAGGTGGAGGACGGCGAAGGCGGCACCTATCCCTCGCCCGCCGCCCCCATGCGCTTCCCCGGCGCCGACGTCGCCGTCCGCCCCCGCTCGCCCACCCTCGGCGAACACACCCGCCAGGTGCTGGCCGAGCTCGGCTACGAAGCCGAGGCGATCGAGGCGATGTACGCCGAGGGCGCGGCGGCCTGATCGTCCCTCCCCCGTAGAGCGCCAGCGAACGGGGGAGGTGTCGCGAACGCGACGGAGGGGGCGTTGGGGCCGTGCGAAGGACCGGTGCGCCGGCAGCGCCCCCTCCACCACTTCGTGGTCCCCCTCCCCCGCTGACGCGGTGGAGGTGCTTCAGCCCTACATCCCCAGCCGCTTCAGCAGCGCCTTCGGCGCCCGGATGCGCCAAGCCTCCCTCAGCAAGCCTTCGAGCTCGTCCTCGTCGACCACATCCAGCCGCACCAGCACCGCCGCGAAACCCTTGTAGTGGTCGTCGTCGAAGAACCGGTCCGGCGCCGCGGCGATCAGCATCTCCTTGGCCTCCATCGCGCAGCGCACCGCCAGGATGTCGAGCCTGGGGACCCGCGGCTTTTTCGGATGCACCCGCTCGTTGAAGCTCCAGGCGAAGCCCTTGCCGCCGACCTCGAACACCAGCCGCCGGTCGTCGGATCCGTCCACCATCTCCGGCAGGGCGGCCGCCAGGCGGCGCACCGCGGCCGCATCGACCATCAGCTCTCGCCGCGCGCGTCGGAGAGCAGCTTGAGCATCTCCGAGGTGAACATCGAGCCGGTCAGCCGCGTGCCCACCCCCAGCTCGTCGGCCGGCTGCGAGCCGCGCAGGATCATGGCCACCAGGGCGTCCTGCGCCCGCAGGCGGTCCTCGCGCCGCGCCGAGGCATATTGCAGGAAGCCGTCCTGCGCCGTCGCCGCCGCCGGCTCGACCGCCCCGCCCGGGCCGCCGGCCTTGGTCAGGTTGTCGTAGACCTGGGCCACCGAATTGGCCCGCCCGTCGGTGAAGAAGATCGCCTTGTTGGCCCGCGCCGCTTCCGGGAACAGGTGCGCGGCGGCGGCGCTGGGCGTGGTCTGCTTGGCCTCGATCAGCCGGGCCGAGCCCTGCGGCCCCAGGAAGTGGGCGGCGTAGAGCTCGCCGGCGGTGGGCGAGCGCCCCACCCGGCCCTTCAGGTAGGCGGCGTGGTCGGACGCCAGCTCGCCGGCCATCAGCGACGCGGCGTGCGGATCGAGCCGCAGGTCCATCACCGCCTTCTTGGCCTCCTCGCCGCTCACGTGGTAGCGGCCGTCGGAGCCCTTGGCGATCAGCTCGGAATAGCGGGCGTAACCGTACTTCGACCCGTGCTGCTTCAAGGTGGAGAGCCAGGTCTGCTCGACGAACTGGAAGAGGCCGGCCGCCGAGGAGCCGCCCGCCTTGGCGCCCGGGTTCATGCCGCTCTCGCGGCCGGCGGTCTTCATCAGGAATGAGAAGTCGACGCCCGTCGCCTTGGACGCGCGCTCGATCGCCGCCTCCACGACTCCCCGGATGCCTTGAATCGCCGCCATGGCCCCAGGAGTCGGTCCGCCATGGTTAACGCCTCGCTAACCATACTGCAGCCCACTTGATCTTCTCGGTGACAAGCGTAATATATTACGTGTGTGCACCGAGAGTAGGGAGCCAGCCATGGTCGTCCGCACGCACGTTCCCTTCGGCTTCGAGACCGGCAAGGGGAATGCGCCCTCCAATCTGCGGATGGCGGTGGGCGTAAGTCTAGCCGTCCACCTGGCCGCCGGTCTCTACCTCGCCTACATGCGTTTCGCTCCGCCGGCCCCCGCTGCGGAGCCGGCGGAGCGGATCATCACGGTGCCGTTCGTCACCTGGCCGAAGGATCCGCCGACGCCGGTGGATCATCCGAAGCCGCCGCCGCCCGTGCACGTCATCGACCGGCCCATCATCCCCGTCCCCGACCCGGCGCCCTTCAAGCCCGTCCCGCGGGCCGCCGATCCGCAGCCGTTCAAGCCCGTCGAGACGATCACGCCTCAGGAGACCGCCGCGCCGCCGCAGCCGAAGCCGCCCGTGGCGATCAGTCCGACCTGGCTGCGCAAGCCGTCCGGCGACGAACTCGCCCGCGCCTATCCCGACCGCGCCCAGCGGCTGGGCGTCGGCGGCTCCGCCACCCTGACCTGTCAGGTGACCGCGCAGGGCACGGTGCAGGCCTGCCGCGTGGCCGCCGAGAGCCCGGACGATTTCGGCTTCGGCGCCGCGGCGCTGAAGCTCACCCGCTATTTCCGCATGAGCCCGCAGACCCTGGACGGCCGCCCGGTCGACGGCGCGACGGTCAACATCCCGATCCGCTTCCAGCTGCCTCAGTAGGACTTCGGCAGGCCCAGCACCTTCTCGGCCAGGTAGTTGAAGATCATCTCGCGGCTGACCGGCGCTAGGCGCGCGATCATCGCCTCGCGGAAGTAGCGCTCCACGTCATATTCCTTGGCGTAGCCCATGCCGCCGTGCGCCATCACCGCGGCCTCGCAGGCCCGGAACCCCGCCTCGCCGCCCAGGTACTTGGCGGCATTGGCCTCCGCTCCGCACTCGCGGCCGGCGTCGTAGAGGGCGGCGGCCTTGAAGGCCATCAGGTTGGCCGCCTCCAGCTCCATCCAGGACCTGGCCAGCGGATGGGCGACGCCCTGGTTCTGGCCGATCGGGCGGCCGAACACCACACGCTCCTTGGCGTAGTTCGCCGCCTTCTTCAGCGCCGCGCGCCCCAGCCCCACGGCCTCGGCGCCGATCAGCACCCGCTCCGGGTTCAGCCCTTCCAGTAGGTAGGTGAACCCCCGCCCCTCCTCACCCACCAGGGCGTCGGCCGGCACCTGCAGGTCGTCGATGAACACCGCGTTCGACTCCACCGCCTTGCGGCCCATCTTCGGGATCGGCGTCGCCTGGATCTTCGAGCGGTCGAAGTCGACGTAGAACAGGCTGATCCCGTCCGTGGCCTTCTTGACCTCCTCGCGCGGCGTGGTGCGGGCCACGATCAGCATCTTGGTCGCCCGCTGCGCCATGGTCGTCCACAGCTTGCGGCCCTGGATCACGTAGCCGTCGTTGGTGCGGGTGGCGCGGGTCTTCAGGCTGGTGGTGTCGAGGCCGGCGTCCGGCTCGGTGACGCCGAAGCACATCTTGTCCTCGCCGGAGATCAGGCGCGGGATCAGCGCGCGCTTCTGGGCCTCGGTGCCGAACTTGGCGAGCGGCATGGGGCCGAAGATGTTCAGGTGCAGCCCGCTCGCCCCGGAGAACCCCGCCCCGCTCTCGGCCACCGCCTGCATGGCGATGGCGGCCTCGGTGAGCCCCAGGCCCGAGCCGCCCAGCTCCACCGGCATGGCCGCGCCCAGCCAGCCCGCGTCGGCCATGGCCTTCACGAAGGCCTCCGGGAAATCGCCGGTCTCGTCCGTGCGCCGCCAGTAGTCGGCGTCGAAGCGGGCGCAGAGCTTCAGCACGCCCTCGCGGATCGCCTGCTGCTCGTCGGTGAACCAGAAGCCGTTCATGCGCCGCCCTTAGAACCGCCGGGGATCGAAGCGGTGCGCGTAAGGTCCGGCTTCGGCCCCGGTCACGCAAGCGGCGACCACCTGGGCCACCAGCGGCGCCAGCAGCCAGCCGTTGCGCCGCGCGCCGGTGGCCAGGATCACCCTGGGCGCCCAGGACAGGCCCGCCATCGGCAGCCCGTCCGGCGTCGCCGCCCGCACCCCGACCGCCACCGCGTGATCCGCGCCGGCCAGCTGCGGGAACAGCCGCGCGCCGGCCTTCAGCAGCGGCGCCAGGGCCTTCGGATTCGGCGTCGCGTCCGTCGCGCCGGCCTCCATGGTGGCGCCCACCGCCAGGCCGTCTTCGCCCGGAACGGCATAGGCGCCCTCGCCGCGCACGCTGACCCCTGCGCCGGGAAAGCCGCCGTAGCGGGCGATCTGGCCCTTGATGGGCGTGAGGACGCCCAGCTCCGGCGCGACACCCGCCAGGCCCCGGTCCGCCCCGGTGGCGATCACCAGCCAGTCGGCGCCGCCGACGCCGGTCACCGGCTCGGGACGGAAGACCACGCCCGCCGCTTCCGCCGCCCGGCGCAGCGCGGCCAGCGCCGGCTTCGGTTCCAGCCGCCAGTCCTCGCGCACCAGGATCGCCTGGTCGAAGGCCTCGGAAAGCCCCGGCGCCAGCGCCTGCGCCGTGCGCCGCGGCAGCTCGATCCCGTGCTCGCCCAGCCGGCCGAGCGCCGCGCGCACGCCGGCCAGCCAGGCCTCGTCGCCCACCGCCAGGGCCCCGGAGCGGTCGAGCGTCACGCCGGCCCGCGCCTCCAGTCCCGGCCAGAGGTCGCGCGCCGCCGTCAGGATGTCGAAATGGGCGGCGGCCTGGGCGTCCAGCGCCGCCTCGAACACCGGCGCCAGCATGCCCGCCGCCACGCCCGAGGCGAGCCCCGCGCCATGCGGGTCGCAGACCGTCACCGCGCAGCCGGCGTCGGCCAGCGCCAGGGCCGCTGAGAGCCCCAGCGCGCCTGCGCCCGCGACGGTCACCTTCGCGCCCCCGGTCATGGCCCTAACCAGCCGCAAGTTCGCGGAAAATCAAGGCGGAACCCTCGCTTGGCGGACGTGTTCAAGGCGAACGGAGACCCAATACGGAGAGAGGCTCATCATGGCGACCCCCCAATCCAGCACGCCCAGCCCCCGCCAGGCCGCCGCGCGGAAGGCTGCCGAAACCCGCGCCAAGGACGCGATCGCGCTGCTCAAGGCCGACCACCGCAAGGTCGAGGGCCTGTTCGCGAAGTACGAGGAGGCCAAGGCGAACGACGCGCGCAAGCAGCAGATCTTCCAGCAGATCGCCATGGAGCTGAGGATCCACATGCAGCTCGAGGAAGAGATCTTCTATCCGCAGTCGCGCGAGTTCGTGGAGGAGGAAGACACGGTCAACGAGGCGGAGGTCGAGCATGCGGCCGCCAAGGACCTGATGGCCCAGCTGGAGGGCATGTCCCCTTCCGACGAGATGTATGACGCCAAGGTCACGGTGCTGCAGGAGCAGATCGAGCACCACGTCGAGGAGGAGGAAGAGGAGTACTTCCCCGAGGTCAAGAAGAACGGCATGGACACCAGGGCCGTCGGCGAAGAGATCATGGCCCGCAAGCAGGAGCTGGTGGGCCGGATGGACGGCGCCGGCCGGCGCCTGCAGTAGCCGCATGGCCGAAGCCCTCGATCCCGCCCTGCCCCCGCAGGTGGACCGCCTGGCCCAGGCGGTCCTCCAACGGGCCTGCGACCTCCGCCTCACGCTGGTCACCGCCGAGAGCTGCACCGGCGGCCTGCTGGCCTCCCTGCTCACCGACGTGCCGGGCATGAGCCACGCCTTCGAGCGCGGCTTCGTGACCTACACCGACGCGGCCAAGCATGAGCTGCTGGGCGTGCCGCTGGCCATCCTCGACGGGCCGGGCGCGGTCTCCAAGGCCTGCGCCATGGCCATGGCCGAGGGGGCGCTCGCCCATTCGAAGGGCGACATCGCCGTCTCGGTCACCGGCTATGCGGAGGGCGGCCCCGACCGGCCGACCGGCCTGGTCCACTTCGCCTGCGCCGCCCGCGGCAAGCCCACCACCCACCGGGTCATGCTCTACGGAGACGTCGGCCGCGCCGCCGTGCGCATCCGCGCCCTGGAGACCGGCCTCGGCATGGTGATGGACCAGATGCTGCAGTCGCCCAGCGCCCACGCGGCTTAGCTTCCCTTCCCGCGGCGCGCGGGACGGAAGGTCACCGACCGATGTCGGCGGCTTCCTCGCGCAGGTACAGCCGCTTGATCATCACCAGCACCACCACCGCCAGCGGGGTCGCCAGGATCACCCCCAGCGGCCCGAACAGCAGGCCGAAGGCCAGCACCGAGAACAGGGTCAGGGCCGGCGGCACCGAGACCACCCGGCGCTGGATCAGCGGGATCAGCACATGGCCCTCGAACTGGTGGGCGGCCACGTAGAACACCAGGGTCCAGATCATCGTCTGGGTGCCCTGGGTGCTGGCCAGCAGCAGGCCGGGGATCGCCGAGACGATGGCGCCGACGATCGGCACGAACTCCGCAAGGCCGGCCAGCAGGCCCAGCGCCAGCGGCGCCGGCAGGCCCAGCAAGGCCGCGCCCACGGCGATCAGCGCGCCCATGGCCAGCATGGCCAGCCCCGTGCCCACCAGCCACTTGCGCAGCGACAGCCCCGCCTCCTCCACCGCCTCGGCGATGCGGCTGCGGGCGGCGGCCGGCACCAGGCGCAGAAGGCCGTCGCGGTAGAGCTGCGGCTGGGCGGCGAAATAGACCCCGGCGACGATCACCAGCGCCAGGTCGCCGACCACGCCGACGCCGACCCGGGTCAGCCGGCCGAGCCGGCCGGCCACCAGGCCCAGGTTGGAGGCCACGCTGTGGTCGGCGCGCGCCTCCTGCAGCTTTTCCAGCACCCACTGGCCGGCGGGAAAGGACGCGAGCTCCACCTGGGTCGCGGCCCAGGCCTTGGGCAGCACCTGCGACAGCTGGTCGAACTGGGCGGCCACCTGGGCGCCCACGAACCAGGCCGCCAGGCCGATCAGCGCCAGCAGGCCGATCACCGCCGCCGCCAGCGACCAGGCGGCGTTCAGCGGCGTGCGCCGGCGGATCGGATTGGCCAGCGCCCTGAGCAGCACCGCGATCAGCGCCGCCCCGAAGCCCAGCAGGAACACCTCGCGCCAGCGCAGCACCAGCAGCGCCACCACCGCCACGGCCACCGTGATCAGCAGCTTCTGCAGGTAGCGGGCGAGGTCGTCCTGTTCGTCAGGGGTCTTGCGGGGAGCCATCGGCCGGACCCTGGCGCGTCGCGGGCCGCCTGGCAACTAGCCCCAGCCCTGGCGCCACATGGGCTCGCCGGCGAAGCGCTTGGCCAGGAAATCGACGAACACCCGCACCTTGGCCGCCAGGTGGCGGGCGTGCGGATAGACCGCGTGCACGTGCACCGTCTCCGCCTCGTAGTTGCAGAGCAGCGTCGACAGCCGCCCGTCGCGCAGCCGGTCGGCGGCCACGAAGTCCGGCGACCGGGCGACCCCCAGGCCGCGCTCCGCCGCCTCAAGACAGGCCTCGGCGCTGGCGAAGCGCAGCCGGCCGTGGACGCGGGTGTCCATGGATTCCCCGTCCTGGGCGAAGCTCCAGACCAGCGGCTCGCGCATGTTGAGGTCGATGATCGCCTCATGGCTCTGCAGGTCGGCCGGGGTCAGCGGTACGCCGTGCGCCTGCAGATAGTCCGGCGAGGCGCAGGTCACCATGCGCACCGGCGCCAGCTTGCGGGCGATCAGCGATGAGTCGGTGAGGTGGCCGATGCGGACGGCCACGTCGAAGCCCTCGTCCACCAGGTTCACGGTGCGGTCGGCGTAGGAGACCTCCAGCGAGACCTCCGGATAGGCCTCGGCGAAGTCCAGCAGCGCGGGACCCAGCTGCTTGGCCCCGAACGCCACCGGGGCGGAGATGCGCAGCAGGCCGCTCGGGCCGGTCTCGTCGCGCACAGAGCCTTCCAGCGCCTCGAAGTCCTCCAGCACGGCGCGGGCCCGCTCCAGATAGGCGCGGCCGGTGTCGGTCAGCGAGACGTCGCGGGTGGTGCGGTTCAAAAGCCGCGCGCCCAGCCGGTCCTCCAGCCGGGCCACCAGCTTGGAGACCTGCGCGCCGGAGACGCCCAGCCGCTTGGCGGCCTGGGTGAAGCTGCGGCCGTCGGCCACCGCCGCGAAGGCCGCGATCTCGTCCAGTCGGTCCATGCGGATTGTTTCCCGTTCGGAAGCATACTTATGCGCAAGCACCCGATTATCAACGCCTCAGGATGGGACCATCTCTGCCGCATCGAATTCACGGGAGAGACCCAGATGACCCAGATCCGCACCGTCGCCGTCGTGGTCGGCAGCCTCCGCAAGGACTCCGCCAGCCGCAAGCTCGCCAAGGCGTTCGCCGCCCTGGCGCCGGCCAACCTCAAGTTCGATTTCGTCGAGATCGGCGACCTGCCGCACTTCGACCAGGACCTGGAGTCCGACCCGCCGGCCCAGTGGACCGCCTTCCGCGACCGGGTGCGGCCCGCCGACGCGGTGCTGTTCGTGACGCCCGAGTACAACCGCTCGGTCCCAGGCGTGCTGAAGAACGCCATCGACGTGGGCTCGCGCCCCTATGGCCAGAGCGTCTGGAACGGCAAGCCCGGCGCGGTGATCAGCCTGTCGCCCGGCGCCATCGGCGGCTTCGGCGCCAACCATCACCTGCGCCAGAGCCTGGTGTTCCTCAACGTCGCCCAGTTCAGCCAGGAGGCCTACATCGGCAACGCCTTCACCCTGTTCGACGAGACCGGCGAGCTGGTGAACGACGGAACCGCCGACTTCCTGCGGGGCTATGCTGCGGCCTTCGCCGAGTGGATCGAGCGCATCGCGCCCGCCGCTGCGGCGCAGAAGGCCGCCTAGGGACAGCACCATGACCCTGCCGACCCTGTTCATCCCCCACGGCGCGGGCCCCTGCTTCTTCATGGAGTGGACCCGCGGCGGCAAGGGCGAGTGGGACCGCACGGCCGCCTGGCTGAAGGGCCTGATCGCCGGCCTTCCCGAGCGGCCGAAGGCGATCCTGATCGTCTCCGGCCACTGGGAGGAACCCGCCTTCACCGTCGGCTCCGCCGAGCGGCCGCCGCTGATCTACGACTACTACGGCTTCCCCGAGCACACCTACCAGCTGCGCTTCGACGCCCCCGGCGCGCCGGCGCTCGCCCACCGCATCGCAGACCTGCTCACCAAGGCCGGTCTGCCGGCGGCGGAGGACCCGGCCCGCGGCTACGACCACGGCGTCTTCGTGCCGCTGAAGCTGGTGACGCCCGACGCCGACATTCCGGTGGTGCAGCTCTCTTTGAAGAGCGACCTCGATCCGGAGACCCACCTGGCGGTCGGCCGGGCGCTGGCGCCGCTGAGGGACGAAGGCGTGCTGATCGTCGGCTCCGGGATGAGCTGGCACAACATGCGCGGCTTCTCCCCGGCCTTCACCGCCAAGTCGCAGGCCTTCGACGCCTGGCTGGGCGAAGCCATGGCCGATCCGGCCCGGCGCGACGAGGCCATCCGCCATTGGGACCAGGGGCCCTACGCCCGTGAAGCCCATCCGCGGGAGGAGCACCTGGCGCCGCTGTTCGTCGCCGCCGGCGCGGCGCGGGGCGAGCCCGGCCGCGTGGCCTTCCGCGACCAGGTCATGGACGTGGTGGTCTCGGGATACGAATTCGGCGGCTGACCTCCCCCCAGCCTCAGCCGCTGGACGCCGCGGGGATGCGGCGATGGAGGCCTTCGGCGCCTGCGCGCACACACCCGCAGGTTCCGGAGGCCTTTTTCATTCTCTCCTCTCCCCCCGCGATGCGAGAGGGGAGAGGTAGGGAGAGGGGCGGCGCACGCCTGGCCGTTTCTGAAGAGGGTCTTCAACGAGCGACTGGCTGCGGCGTCGGTACAGTCTGAACGCCCAGCGCCGCCCCTCTCCCTTACCCTCTCCCCTCTCGCTTCGCGTGGGGGAGAGGAAGCTTTCAGGCCGCGGCGGTCTTGTCGGCCGCCTCGATCTCGTCGGCCACGGCGAAGATCGCCTCATAGAGCCGGCCCGCCTCGATCGGCTTGGCCACGAAGTCGTCCATGCCCGCGGCGCGGTACTCCGAGACCTGGTGGTCCATGGCGTTGGCGGTCAGGGCGACGATGCGGGTGCGGGCGCGGCCCTCGCCGGCCTCCCGGGCGCGGATGATGGCGGTGGCCGTCGGGCCGTCCATCTCCGGCATCTGCACGTCCATCAGGATCAGGTCCCAGGGCTCGGCCTCCCAGGCGCTCACCGCGGCGCGGCCGTCGGGCACGATCACCGGCTCGACGCCGATCTGCGCCAGCAGGGTCTTGAGGACCAGCTGGTTCATGGTGTTGTCCTCGGCCGCCAGCACGCGCAGCGCGCGGCCCTGCGGCGTCGCCCGCGGCTCGACCCGCTTCTGGCGCCGGCCCATGGCGCGCGGCGCCGCGCGGGCGGTCTTCTTCAGCGGCAGCTCGACGGTGAAGGTGGCCCCCGCCCCCGGCCTGGACTGCGCGGTGATCGCCCCGCCCATCATCTCGGCGAGGTCGCGGCAGATGGCCAGGCCAAGGCCCGTCCCGCCGTAGCGCCGGGTGGTCGAGGCGTCGGCCTGCTCGAACTTCTGGAACAGCGAGACCAGCTTGTCCGGCGCGATGCCGATGCCGGTGTCGCAGACGGTCAGCGTCAGGTGGTGATGGCGGCGGCCGACCGTCACCTTCACATGGCCCCTGTCGGTGAACTTCAGGGCGTTGGAGACCAGGTTGTAGAGGATCTGCCGCACGCGGACGGTGTCGCCGATATAGACCCCCTTGGCGCCGCGCTCGACGTTCAGCTCGAAGGCCAGCCCCTTGGCCTGGGCCGTCGCCGCGAAGGTGGCATGGGCCGCCCTGGCCAGCTCGGCGATGTCGAACTCGGTGGCCTCCAGCTCCAGCTTGCCGGCCTCGATCTTCGACAGGTCGAGCACGTCGTTGAGGATCGCCAGCAGCGCCTCGCCGGATTGGCGGATCACGTCCAGCCGCTCCTTCTGCCGCCCCGACAGCTCGTCGCGCGCCATGGCCTGGGCCATGCCGAGCACGCCGTTCAGGGGCGTGCGGATCTCGTGGCTCATGGTGGCCAGGAAGGCGCTCTTGGCGTGGGTGGCGGCCTCCGCCTCCTCCTTGGCCTGCACCAGCGCCTGCTCGGCGGCCTTGCGCTCGGTGACGTCCTGCATGGCGCCCACCAGCCGCAACGGCTGGCCGTCCTCGCCCTCGATCAGCCGGGCCGAACCCAGGGCCCAGACTTCCCGGCCGTCCTCGCGCAGCACCCGGTACTCGGGTCGGTAGCGCGTCCCGTCGCGCACGTGCGCCTCCCAGGCGGCCATCACCTGCGGCAGGTCGCGCCGGTCGATGGTGCTCCAGATGTCGGCCAGCAGATCGCCATAGGTCTTCGGCTGGGTGAAGAAGGTGTCCTCGGCGCCGACCTTGATCAGCTCCTGGCGGACGTAGTCCATCTCCCAGACGTGGATGTCGGCGATCTCGATGGCCAGCTTGAGCCGCTCCTCCGAGCGCTCGCTGCGCTCCAGGGCCTCGACCATGTCGCTGATGTCGTGGGCGCTGATGATGATCCCGCCGACCTCGCCGGCGGAGTCCCGCCACGGCACCAGCTCGGTCCGCCACCAGGAGGTGGCGCCGTCGGGGCGGGTGACGGCGCCGCGGTCCGACTGGATCGCCTCGCCCGTCAGACAGAGGTCGAAGGTCGGCTGCCACGCGCGCGCCTGGGGCATGATCTCGAGGAGCGTCCGGCCGATGGCGTCGCGACGGCGGATCTCGCGCGACTGCAGCCAGCGGCGGCTGGCCCCCATGATCCGCAGGTCGCGATCGACCATCAGCAGGGACAGGGGCGCGGAATCGATGATCGAGCCCAGGATGTAGCGGACCGCCTGGTGCTCCTGGCTGGAGGTCTCCTGGGCGCGCTTGGTCTGCACGCGGCGCCACTCGTCGGCCACCAGGTCGGCCAGGTCCTGCAGCCGCGCCGCCAGGTCCGCGTCATGGGCGCGCGGCGTCTGGGCGCCCACCACCAGCACGCCGGGGATGGAGCCGTCCTCCAGGCGGATCGGGGCGGCGACCACCAGGCGCAGGCGCATGGGCCCTTGGACGAGCGGGCTGTCGCGGTTGCGGCGGTCGCGGCTGGCGTCGGCGACCCACACCAGCTTGCGCCGGGCGATCACCATCTCGGCCATGGTGGCCTTGGGGCCGATCACGCCCTCGGGATCGTTGCTGCGCCAGGGCTTGCCGTCGATCAGCAGGGTGATCTGGGCCGCGGCCGGCGCGAACAGCGCCGCCGCCAGGCGGGTGACTCGGGCAAAGACCTCCGTCGACTGTTCAAAGCCGGCGGGCGCCGGCGCAGGGCCGGCGTCGGGTGTCTTGCCAGCCGCCATATGTCCCCCGCGCGCGGATCGTCTTCTAGTTGCGGCTAAGCATGCCGCAAGTGGGGTAAACTTGGCCTTAAGCGGCTGTCTTGCCGCGCAATTCGGCCAGCCGGCAAAGCACGATGCCGCTGGTGGTCGCCACGTTCAGGGAATCGAACCCCGCCGCCATGGGGATGCGCACCGTGCGGCTGCGCGCCAGCACGGCCGCCGGCAGGCCCGGGCCCTCGGCCCCGAACAGCACCGCCTGGCGGGGGCTCCAGGCCAGCTCGCCCAGCCCCGCCTGCCCGGCCGGCGACAGGGCCAGCACCTCGAAGCCGCGCCCGGCCAGCAGGCCCGCCAGGCCCTGCCCGTCGGCCACGGTCGCAAACGGCACGGTGAGCGCCGCCCCCACCGAGACGCGGATGGCCTTGCGGTACAGCGGATCGCAGCAGTCGGGCCCGATCAGCACCGCATCGGCCCCGAACGCCGCGGCGTTGCGGAACAGCCCGCCCATATTGTCGTGGTTGGCGATGCCCATCAGCCCCACCACCAGCGCCGCCTCCGGCAGGCCGTCCAGCAGCGCCTCGGCCGAGGGCTCCGCCCGCTCGCCAACCGCCAGCACCCCGCGGTGGATGTGGAAGCCCACCACGGCGTCCATCACCGCCTGGTCCGCCGCATAGACCGGGACCTCCACCGGCAGTCCGGCCAGCAGCGGCGCAAGCGCCGCCAGCCGCTTCTGCGCCAGCAGCACCGAGCGCAGCGGATGGCGGCCCGCGGCGATCAGCTTCTCCAGCACCACCACGCCCTCGGCTACGAACCGGCCGTCGCGGCCCACCAGGTCGCGCTCGCGCACGCTGAGGTAGTCCACGAGCCGCGGATCGCCAGGGTCCTCGACCCGGATCACCCCCATTTGGGCGCCTTGAAAGTTGACGCTGGCGTCATTTTGGCGTTACGCAAAAGGCCCATCGGAGGATCCACCATGGCTGACGGCGCCGTCCCTCTCCAGTCCGCGGCTCGCGAGGAGGCCTACGCCCTCCCGCTGGCCGACCTGAACCCGGCCCAGCCGGCCCTCTTCCAGGCCGACGCCATGTGGCCGATCTTCGAGCGGCTGCGCAAAGAGGCGCCGGTCCACTATACCTCCGAGCACGAGTTCGGCCCCTACTGGTCGATCACCAAGTACAACGACATCATGGCCGTGGACACCAATCACCAGGTGTTCTCCTCCGAGGGCGGCATCACCATCGCCGAGCAGACGGCCGGCGCCGGGCCGCTGCCGATGTTCATCGCCATGGACCCGCCCAAGCACGACATCCAGCGCAAGACCGTCAGCCCCGCCGTGTCACCCGGCAACCTGACCCGCATCGAGCCGCTGATCCGCGAGCGCGCCGCCCAGATTCTTGACAGCCTGCCGATCGGCCAGGAATTCGACTGGGTGGACCTGGTCTCCAAAGAGCTCACGGCCATGACGCTGGCCACCCTGTTCGACGTGCCGCAGGTGGACCGCCGCAAGCTGACGTACTGGTCGGACGTGGTCACCGCCGCCCCCGGGCAGGGCCTGGTGGATTCCATCGAGCAGAAGATGGAGATCTTCGTCGAGTACCACGCCTACTTCACTGAGCTGTGGAACCAGCGGGTCAATTCCGAGCCCAAGGACGACCTGATCTCCATGCTGGCGCACAGCCCGGCCACCCGCAACATGGAGCCGCGCGAGTACTTCGGGAACATCGTGCTGCTGACGGTCGGCGGCAACGACACCACCCGCAACACCATTTCCGGCTCGATCCTGGCGCTGAACCAGAACCCGGATCAGTACAAGAAGCTGCGCGACAACCCCGGCCTGATCCCCTCGATGGTCTCCGAGACCATCCGCTGGCAGACGCCGCTCGCCCATATGCGTCGCCGCGCGCTCGTGGACTTCGAGTTCGGCGGCAAGACCATCCGAAAGGGCGACAAGGTCATCATGTGGTACGTCTCGGGCAACCGCGACGACGAGGTGATCGACAACCCGAACGCCTACATCATCGACCGCGACCGGCCGCGCACGCACCTGTCCTTCGGCTTCGGCATCCACCGCTGCGTCGGCAACCGCCTGGCCGAGCTGCAGCTGACCATCATCTGGGAAGAGATCCTCAAGCGCTTCCCCGAGATCGTCGTCACCGGCGAACCCAAGCGCGTCTATTCCAGCTTCGTGAAGGGCTACGAGACCCTGCCGGTGATCATTCCCAGCCGGACCTAGAGCCCCCGCACCGGATCGTTCGGGAAGGCCAGCTGCTCGCGGGCCCGCCACTCGTCGGTGACGTAGTTGATGATCACCGAGCGGCGGGGCGTCTTGATCTTGCGCGCTTCCACCCCGTGCCAGGTGCGGTCCGACGGCACGAACACGAAGGCGTTGTTCCAGCCGAACGGCACCCGCTCGACCCAGGTGTCGCGGTCCGCATAGACGTCGGTGCCCAGGTCCTCCTGCCCATCCACGCCCAGCTGGTGGAGCATGGTGTAGGCCTTGACCCCCAGGTCGGTGTGCGGCTCCAGCCAGAAGCCGGTGACGTCGATAGCGTATTCGATGCGGATATAGGTCCCGCGCAGCTTGGCGCCGGTCTGGTCCATGATCGCCTGCGCCACGCGCGGCGACTGGAAGGCCTCGACCACCTGGCGCGCCACCGGATAGGCGTCGAGCACCTCGCCCGCGAAATAGGACCGCTGGTCGTTGTGCAGCTCGCGCCGGCCGGAGACCCCGTGCACGTCGACGGCGTGCAACGGCAGCTCGGCCAGAGCCCGGGCCGTCGCCTCGGGGAAGACCGACTGGACCCGCCAGTTGAGGTAGGGCGTCTCGCGCCGCTCGGCGGCGGCGAAGCTCTTGAGGATCGCGTCCTCGACGGGGCTTGCGACCGTCACGGCCTCGGTCATCGCGCGATGCTCCTCGAAGACTCGGAACGGAAGCATAACACCGTCCGGCAGCCGCCCCTGCGGGCGATATAGGCCGATCCGGCCCTCGCCGCCATGGCTCAGCGGTCGTGCGGCGTTTCGCGCACGCGGACGATCATCGACTGGCTGGCGCTGGCCATCAGCTCGCCGTCCTGGGCGAACAGGTACATGGCGCCGTGCCCGAAGCCGCCGTGCACCCCATGGATGCGGATGTCGCAGAGCACCCATTCGGTCGGCACGATGCGGCGGATGCGGATGGTGTTGTCGAGGCTGTTGCCGCCGGCGTTGCGGCCCAGCGCATTGCCCAGGCCCGAGGGCACGAAGTCGGCCATGATCGCCAGCATCGAGGCGTCGATGGCGAACCGCTCGCGCGGCCGGATCCACAGCAGGGAGCGGCCGTCGGCCTCCGCATGGCCCACCCGGTCGGCGCCGTAGCGCCCCTTGGCCAGCCGCACCTCGATGCGGCTGTGCAGGCCCTCCCCGTCGCCGCGCCAGTGCTCGGCCGGCTCGCAGTCCTCGGGCCGGGGCGCGTCGGGCATCTCCATCCACTGGCGGGAGAGGTCGCTGGGCCGCGAGCCCAGGGCCGCGTTGACCGTGAAGATCTCGCGGTCCTCCACGTGGCCGACCACCCGGGCCTGGGTGTTGTGCTTGCCCACCGCCGGGGTCCAGACGTCGAGGTCGACGATGCTCGGCGGCCGGGCGTAGGACAGGTACTGCGCCGTCGCCCACACCACCGGCCGGCCGCAGGTGCGCTCCATGGCCCCGATCGCCGAGGCCAGGCCCACGCCGCCGAACATGAACATGTTGTCGCTCGGCCCGACGCAGACCTTCGGCGACAGCGGCATGTACCAGCGGTGCGGGTTGTGGGTGGCGCGCAGGTCGAAGAACAGGGGCTGGTCCATGCGTCCGCTCTAGGCGCGCTTTTCCGACCCGCCAAGGGAGCGAAGGCCCGGCGCCGCGACTATATGGGCGGAAAAGGAGACGTCATGCCCGCCAAGACCGTCCTTGCCCAGCACCCCAGCCTTCGCGACGACATCGGCGAGCTGGTCACCGCCCGGCCGCTGCCGGGCCCCGACGTCGAGCAGGTCGACCCGTTCCTGTTCCTCAACCACCACGGCCCGCAGACCTATCCGCCGGGCAACCAGGGCCTGCCGTTCGGCCCGCACCCGCACCGCGGCTTCGAGACCGTGACCTTCATCCTGGAGGGCGAGCTGGCGCACCGCGACACGGCCGGCCACGAGAGCATCATCAAGGCCGGCGGCGTGCAGTGGATGACCGCCGGCTCCGGCCTGGTCCACACCGAGGTGTCGCCGGAGGAATTCCTGCGCAACGGCGGGCCGCTGGAGATCCTGCAGCTGTGGGTCAACCTGCCGGCCAGGCTGAAGATGAGCCGGCCGCGCTATCAGGGCGTCCAGGCCGACGAGATCCCGGTGCTCACCGCCGACGAGGGCAAGGCGGCGATCCACCTGATCTCCGGGACCTGGGGCGGCCGCACCGGCCCGATCGCCTCGCTCACCGGCGTGTTCATGAGCACCATCGAGCTGAAGAAGGGCGGCAAGGTCGGCTTCGGCTCGCTGGCCGGCCGCAACGTCTTCCTCTACCTGGTGCGCGGCGAGGTGGAGGTCGACGGCGTCGCCGCCGCCGGCCAGCACCTGGTCCAGCTCGACCTCGAGGGCGACACGGTGGAGATCGCCGCCGCCAGCGACGCCGTCCTGGTGTTCGGCCACGCCGAGCCGATCGGCGAGCCGGTGGTCGCCCACGGCCCCTTCGTCATGAACACCCGCGAAGAGATCACCACCGCCATCCGCGACTACCAGGCCGGCCTCTTCGAGAACGTCAGCGCCTAGAAATTGCTCCCCTTCGGGGGAGCTCCGCCGAAGGCGGTGAGGGGGCTTCCGCTCAGAACGGGCCGCTGCGAGTCCACGGCGGAAGCCCCCTCCACCGCTTCGCGGTCCCCCTCCCCGATGGGCGAGGAATTAGCTCCGCGTGAACACCGGGTCCTTGCGTTCGCGGAAGGCCGCCACCGCCGCCTTGTGGTCGCTGGATTTGCGCAGCACCCGCAGCTCCGCCCCCAGCATCACATTGGCGTCCTCCGGCGACAGGTCGGGCGCGCGTGTCGCCGTGCGCTTGGTGGCTTCCACCGACAGCGGCGCGCGTGACGCGATCCGCTCGGCCAGCCGGTGGGCCCAGGTGATCAGGTCCTCCGGCGCATAGGTCCCGGTGGTCAGGCCGTAGCGCTCGGCCGTCTCGGCGTCGTGCGGCAGGCCGGTGAGCAGCATGGCCTTGGCGCGGCTCACCCCGATCAGCCTGGGCAGCCGGTAGGTGGAGGCCATCAGCCCGACGTTGACCCCGGCGCAGACGAACTTGGCCTCCGTCGAGGCGATGCGGATGTCGCAGCAGCAGGCGAGCTCGAAGCCGCCGCCGACACACCAGCCGTTCACCGCCGCGATCACCGGCACGCGGCTGGCCTCCAGCCGGTCGAGCAGCCGCCCGAATCCGGCCAGGTCCTCGCCCTGCGGCCCCACCGCCTTCAGGTCGTCGCCGGAGCAGAAGGCGCGGCCCTTGCCGGTGACGATCAGGCAGCGAAGGCTGTCATCGGCCTCCACCTGGTCCAGCGCCGCCATGAAGGTCTCGCGCATGGCGACGCCCAGCGGGTTCATGGGCGGATTGTCGAGGGTCAGCTGGACGACGCCCGGCCCCGCCGGCTCCACATGCACTTCCCCGCTCACGCGCTCGCCTCCCTGCGTTCCACCGCCGCCGCGCCGCCGGCGATCAAGGCCTCGATCTCCTCGCCCGAGAAGCCGGCCTCCGCCAGCACCTCACGGGTGTGTTCGCCGACCTCCGCCGGTCCACGGTTGAGCGCCACCGGCGTGGCGTACAGCTTGATCGGCGTGCGCACGAACCTGCGCCCCGCCACCTCGGCCAGCAGGCCGCGCGCCTGCACCTGCGGATCGTCCCAGGCCTGGGCGATGGTGTTCAGCGGCCCGGCGGGCACGCCCTGGGCCTCCAGCTTGGCCATCCAGTTGGCGGTGGTGTCGGCCACCAGGATCGCCTCGATGCGCGCCTGCAAGGCGTCGCGGTTGCGCACCCGCCGGTTGGGCCGTGCGAACGCGTCCTCCTCCGCCAGCTCCGGCGCGCCGAGCGCCGCGCAGAACCGCAGCCAGAGCCGCTGGTTGTTGACGCCGACCACCATGTGGCCGTCGGCGGTCTTCAGCGCCTCGTAGGGCGCGGCCAGCCGGTGGCGCGTGCCCTGCCGCTTGGCCACCTCGCCGGTGGTCAGGAACATGCCGGTCTCCCAGACCGTGTAGGCCAGCGCGCTTTCCAGCAGCGAGGTCTCCACATGCTGGCCCTCGCCGGTGGCGTCGCGGTGGCGCAGCGCCGCCAGCACCCCGATGGCCGCGAACATCCCGGCGTTGAGATCGGAGATCGGCACGCCGGCGGCGACCGGCTTGTCGCTGCCCTCCTCGCCGGTGAAGCTCATGATGCCGCTCATCGCCTGGGCGATCAGGTCGAAGCCGCCACGGTCGCGGTACGGCCCGTCCAGCCCGAAGCCCGACACCGAGGCATAGACGATCTGCGGATTGATCGCCTTCAGGGCCGCGTAGCCCAGGCCCATGCGGTCCAGCGATCCCGGCCGGTAGTTCTCCACGAACACGTCCGCCGTCTCGGCCAGCCGGCGCACCACCGCCGCGCCCGCCTCCGTCGTCAGGTCCAGCGCGATCGCCCGCTTGTTGCGGTTGACGAAGTCGAAGGCCCGGAACGTCGCCCCCGGATGGCCGCGGGTGGTCTCCCCGGCCGGCGGCTCGATCTTGACCACGTCGGCCCCCAGGTCGGCCAGGATCAGCGAGCACCAGGCGCCGGCGATCACATGGGTGCAGTCGAGCACCCGCAGGCCGGCCAGCGCGCTCACGCGTCCGGTCCCGGGGGCGGCACCAGCACGCAGGCCCGGGCCAGCGACATCTGGGTCAGCTCGCGCCGCCGGGCGAAGATCTGCATGGCCTCGGTGGTCGGATCGCGGCTCTTCTGCCATTCGCCGAGACTGCTGTAGCGGGTCATCAGCAGCAGGCGGCGCGCCCCGGAGGCGGTCTCGCCCACCTGCGGTTCGACGGAGAACAGGCCGTAGATTTTCGCCTCGAACTTCGCCTCGAAATCCGCCCAGGCCGCGCCCGACAGCTGCACGAACTCGTCCAGCGCCTCGGCGTCGATGGTGAACCAGTTGTGGACGTAGATCCCGCCCGGCTCCGGCCGCGCGCCCTGGTGTGGCCGGAGCGTCGGCGACATCCGCCGCCACTCCGCCGCCGCCGCGCCCGAGCGCAGCACCGCATCCGAGGTCGCCCGCTCGTCGGTCAGCACCAGGGCTTCGTTGGAGGCATAGCCCAGCAGGGGCGCGAACACCCCCAGCACGCCGGCCCCGCCGCCGGTGTAGACCTGCGCCGCCAGCGCCTTCTGGGCGTCGCGTTCACGCCCGACCCGCAGTTCGTAATAATTGTAGATCAAGGCCTTGGCCCTAGAAGTTCACACGGCGGGAGATGCCCCCGTCGACCACCAGGTTGCTGCCCGTGGTGAAGGCCGAGCGCGGGCTGGCCAGGAACACCGTGGCCGCCGCCACCTCCTCCGGCGTCGCCATCCGCCCGGTCGGGTTGCGCTTGATCATGGTCTCGAAG
The DNA here is from genome assembly GCA_028290945.1 of Phenylobacterium sp. GTDB lineage: Bacteria > Pseudomonadota > Alphaproteobacteria > Caulobacterales > Caulobacteraceae > Phenylobacterium. The sequence goes on from JAQGIV010000145.1 coordinate 31,769, forward strand.
AAGCCCGGCATGTTCTGCTTAACGTTGCCCCAGACGCCGCCCTCGAAATAGACCGTGCCCGGCGAGACCACGTTGCAGCGGATCTTCTTGGGCGCGTTCTCGCGCGCCACGCCCTTGGCGTAGTGGATCTGGGCGGCCTTCATGGCGCCGTAGCTATTGGGGTTGTCGGTCTCCGCCGCCGAGATCGACGAGGTGATCAGGAAGGCCGCGTCGCCCTTCTCCGCCGCCGCCGTCTCCAGGAACGGCTTGGCCGCCTCGAAGCTGCGCACCGCGCCCATCACGTCGATGTCGAACATCGCCTTCCAGGCGTCCTCGGCGTTGCCCTGCACCAGGGCGCTGGCGTTGGAGACCAGTACGTCGATGCCGCCCAGCGCCGCTGCGGCCGCCTCGATGAAGCCCTTCAGCCCCGGTCCGTCGGCGATGTCCACCGCCTGGCCGAACGCCTTGACGCCCTTGGCCTCCAGCGCCTTGACGGCTTGCGCCACCTGCTCGGCGTTGCGCGCGCAGATGGCGACATTGGCGCCTTCGTCGGCGAACAGTTCGGCGATCGCCCGTCCGATGCCGCGCGAGCCGCCGGTGACCACGGCGGTCTTGCCCTTGAGTTGAAGGTCCATGGTCGTCCCCCTTTGGAGTTCTTATGCGCCGCGGCGGCCGTGGCCTGCGCGCCGGCCGCCAGACCCTGCACCAGCGGCGAACGGACCGCCACCGCGAAGGTGGTGCCGGGCGAGGATGAGGCTAGCCGCGAGGCGGCGCCATGGCCGCCGGCGTCGCCGTCCGATCCACGGCCGGCCACTGCTCGGATTGCGCCGGCAGCGGCATGTGCTTGCCGGTGATCCGCTCGACCTCGATCGCATAGACGGTGATGGCGCCCAGGCGCGGAAAGAAGCCCTTGGGGCGATCCGTCATGTCCGAACCGTACTTGGCCATCAGCGCTTCGCAGAACTGCTGCTTGGCGGCGGCGTCGGGGACAACCGCGATGCGCCCGAACGCGACGACGCTGGCGTAGGCCAGGCCGCTGTCGCACTCGAACCTGCCGTAGGCGAAGGCCTCGCCGGGCGCATCGACCTCGAAACAAACCTGCGGGCAGTGGTCGACGTTCGTCCGCAAATGTCCCGTGGCGCTGGCGCCATGGACGAAGATGCGCGGCGCCGACGTCACGTAGAGCAGCGGCGTCACGTATGGATATCCGTCGGGCCCGACGGT
>JAQGIV010000148.1 GCA_028290945.1 Phenylobacterium sp.
ATGCCGGCGGCCCGGGCCTCCTCCACCACGTAGGAAAGGATCGGCCGGTCGACGACGTTCAGCAGGTTCTTCGGCGTGGTCTTGGCGCCCGGCAGGACCCGCGTCCCCATCCCCGCCACCGGCAGCACCGCCTTGCGAACCCGCTTGCTCATCGACCTCTCCGAACCTCGTCTGGCGGGACTAGATGACGTGGGGCTTGAAATCCATCGCCGGTGCGACGAAAAAGCACCTCGGACGCACGATCACGATTTCGGGAACTCACGAAGCCGTGTAAGAGTCGTCCTTTGTCGGGGGATAGTCCTCCAGGGGAGCAATCCATGAAACTGCGTATTATCACTTCGGTCGCTGCCGCTGCGGCCCTGGCCCTGAGCCTGTCCGCCTGCCAGAAGAAGGCTGAAGACACGGCCACCACCACGACCACCGCGACGGACTCGGCGACGACTCCGCCGGCGGCGGACGCTTCGGCGACGGCTCCGGCCGACGCCGGCAACACCACGGCTACGACCACCACCACCACGACCCCGTCGGCGGCCACCCCGCCCGCGACCGGCTCGATGTCGTCGAGCACGACCACGACCGAAAAGAAGTAAGTTTACGACCCTCTGGGTCTGGACTAGGCGCGGCCGCCCCTTAACGGGGGCGGCCGTTTCCTTTTGAGCTGTCCGCCGGCGAAGCCCGCGGTTACTCGACCGTCACCGACTTGGCGAGATTGCGCGGCTGGTCGACGTCGGCGCCCTTCTGCACGGCGACATAGTAGGCCAGGAGCTGGATCGGGGCGGCCATCACCAGGGCCGCGATCAGCGGATCGCAGCGTGGCGCGGTGACCACCACCCGGGCGCCGGCCGGCGCGTGGCGTTCGCCGTCGGGATCGGTGATGAACACGACCTGGCCGCCGCGGGCCATGACCTCGCTCATGTTCGATGCCGACTTCTCGAAGTAGCTGTCGAACGGCGCCAGGATGACGATCGGCGTTTCCTCGTCGACCAGCGCGATCGGCCCATGCTTCAGCTCGCCGGCGGCATAGCCCTCGGCGTGGATATAGCTGATCTCCTTGAGCTTCAGGGCCCCCTCCAGGGCCAGCGGGAACATCGGTCCGCGGCCGAGGAACAGCACGTCGCGGGCCTTGGCGACCTCGACGGCCACGGCGCGGACGGCGTCTTCGAGGTTGATCGATTCGGCGATCAGCCGGGGGGCTTCCAGCAGGACGCGGACCAGCCGTTGCTCTTCGGCCTCGTCGATCCGCCCGCGCGCGCGCGCCGCGGCGACGGCCAGGGTGGTCAGCATGCTGACCTGGGCGGTGAAGGCCTTGGTCGAGGCGACGCCGATTTCCGGCCCGCAGTGGATCGGCCAGACCACGTCGGCCTCGCGGGCGATGGTCGACTCCACCGTATTGACCAGGGCGGCGCTTTTCATGCCTTTGGCCTGGCAGTAGCGCAGGGCGGCCAGGGTGTCGGCGGTTTCCCCCGACTGTGAGATGGCGATCGCGAGCGAGCCTGGGCGGAGCGACGGCTCGCGGTAGCGGAACTCCGAGGCGACCTCGACATCGACCGGCAGGTCGGCCATCTGCTCGATCAGGTATTTGCCCAGCATGCCCGCGATATAGGCCGTGCCGCAGGCCACGATCTGGATGCGGTCGAGCGAGGCGAAGTCGATGCCGCCCGGGATGGTGGTGCGGTCGGTAAGCGTGTCCACATAGGCCGCGATGGTGCGCTGGCACCCCTCAGGCTGGTCGTGGATCTCCTTTTCCATGAAGTGGCGGTAGTTGCCCTTCTCCATGATCGCAGCGGAGGCGGCCAGCGTCTTGATCGGCCGGTCGGCTGGAAGGCCCGCCTCGTCGAAGATCTTGGCCGAGTTGTGATCGATGACGACGTAGTCGCCGTCCTCGAGATAGGCCACGCGGTTGGTGAAAGGCCCGAGCGCCAGCCCGTCCGACCCGATGAACATCTCGCCGTCGCCGTAGCCCACCGCCAGCGGCGGCCCCTTGCGCGCGCCCAGGATCACCTCGCGCTCGCCGCCGACCAGCACTGCCAGGGCATAGGCGCCGCGCAGCTTGTCGAGCGTGGCCTTGAAGGCGGCCAGCGGCTCCAGCCCGTCGTTCAGCGCCTCGTCGACCAGGTGGGCCACCACCTCGGTGTCGGTGTCGCTGGAGAACACCCGGCCCTTGGCCTGCAGTTCCGCCTTCAGCTCGGCGAAGTTCTCGATGATGCCGTTGTGCACCACGGCCACGCGGCCGGCGATGTGCGGGTGGGCGTTGCGCTGGGTGGGGGCGCCGTGCGTGGCCCAGCGGGTGTGGCCGATGCCGGTCTGGCCGGTCAGGGGATCGGCCGCCAGCACCGCCTCCAGCTCGCGCAGCTTGCCCGGCGCGCGGCGCCGCTCCAGCCGGCCGTCCACCTGGGCGGCGACGCCCGCGGAGTCATAGCCCCGGTACTCCAGGCGCTTCAGGCTCTCGACGAGACGCTCCGCGACGGGCTTCGTCCCGACGATGCCGATGATCCCGCACATGGGCTTTGGCTTCCTTTGTGATAAACGCAGGCGCAGTCAAGCCTGAGCCAAGCCGCCTTTACCATTGAACAAATCCGCGTCGACTAAATCTGAGTTTCGGATCGTTTCGTGAGCTGCCGATGACCAAGCGCGCCTATTTCGGAACCGACGGCATACGCGGCCAGGCCAACCGCTATCCGATGACGGCGGAAGTGGCCCTGCGCGTCGGCATGGCGGCGGGCAAGCTGTTCATGTCCAAGGACGACCGCCGCCACCTGGTGGTGATCGGCAAGGACACCCGGCTGTCCGGCTACATGATCGAGCCGGCGCTGGTGGCGGGCTTCACCTCGGTGGGCATGGACGTGCGCCTGTTCGGGCCGCTGCCGACCCCGGGCGTGGCCATGATGACCCGCAGCCTGCGCGCCGACCTGGGCGTGATGATCTCGGCCTCGCACAACCACTTCGCCGACAATGGCATCAAGCTGTTCGGCCCCGACGGCTACAAGCTCTCCGACGAGCGCGAGCTGGAGATCGAGGCCCTGATGGACCAGGGCCTGGAGGAGGGCCTGACCCCGCCCCAGAGCCTCGGCCGGGTGCAGCGGATCGACGATTCGCAGGCCCGCTACGTGGAGATCGCCAAGGCCACCTTCCCGCGCCGGCTGAGCCTGGCGGGCCTGCGGATCGTCATCGATTGCGCCAATGGCGCGGCCTACAAGGTGGCCCCGGAGGCGCTCTACGAGCTGGGCGCCGAGGTGATCCCGATCGGCATCAGCCCCAACGGTTACAACATCAACGAGGAGTGCGGCTCGACGCACCCGGCCGCCATGCAGAAGGCGGTGAAGGACTATCGCGCCGATATCGGCATCGCGCTGGACGGCGACGCCGACCGGCTGGTGATCTGCGACGAGAAGGCCCACGTGGTCGACGGCGACCAGATCATGGCCCTGATCGCCGACGACTGGGTCCGCCGCGAGCGGCTGACCGGCGGCGGCGTGGTGGCCACCGTGATGTCCAACCTCGGCCTCGAGCGGTTCGTGAAGGCCCGCGGCCTGAACCTCGAGCGCACCCAGGTCGGCGACCGCTACGTCATGGCCCGCATGCGCGAGGGCGGCTTCAACCTCGGCGGCGAACAGTCCGGCCACATCATCCTGCGCGACTTCGCCACCACCGGCGACGGCCTCCTGGCCGCCCTGCAGGTGCTGGCGGTGCTGAAGGAGAGCGACAAGCCGATGAGCGCGCTGGCCCGCCAGTTCGAGCCCGTTCCCCAGAAACTTGAGAATGTCCGCTTCGTGGCCGGCAAGCCGCTGGAGAGCGACCAGGTGAAGGCCTCCATCGCCGACGCCGAGCTGCGGTTGAACGGCTCCGGCCGCGTGGTGGTCCGCGCCTCCGGCACCGAGCCCCTGATCCGCATCATGGCCGAGGGCGACGACGAGAAGCTGGTCAACCAGGTGGTCAAGGAGATCGCCGGCGCCGTGAAGAAGGCCGCGGCGTAGAGATCCGCGGTCAGCCCCTCTCCCGCGATGCTCCGCATCTGGGAGAGGAGCGGGGGTGTCCCGGCAACCCTACCCAAGCCCTAAGCTTTATGTCAGTCTCGAGACCTGCCTGCGCCGCTCGACCGGCGCTGAGCCAAGAACTGGGAGGACATATGCGGCGCAACCTCGCGTTTGGAGGTACGGCCCGGCCCGTGCACCGAAGCCTCAGCTCGGTGGCCTGCCTGGCCTTCGTCGCTGTCCTGGGCGTGGCCTTCTGGGCCGGCGCCGTCTGGCTGGCCCAGCTGCTCGTGCGGATCAGCCAGACCGGCTCCTGACCCCCCGGCCTACGCCACCCGGCCCAGCACCTCGCCGATCTTGCCCACCAGCTCGTCGATCTGGGCCGGCGAGATGATCAGCGGTGGCGAGAGCGCCACGATGTCGCCGGTCACCCGCACCAGCACGCCCGCGTCGAAACAGAGCTGGAACACCTCCGCCGCCCGCTGGCCGGGCGCGCCTTCGCGCGGCGTGAGTTCGATGCCGGCCACGAGGCCGAGGTTGCGGACATCCTTCACGTGCGGCGCGTCCTTGAGGCTGTGCACGGCGTCCTCCCAGCGGCCCTCCAGGCCGGCGGCGCGGGCGAACAGCTCCTCGTCGGCGTAAAGCTGCAGCGTCGCCGCCCCCGCCGCAACCGCCAGCGGGTGGGCCGAATAGGTGTAGCCGTGGAACAGCTCGATGCCCGCCGCCGCGCTCTCGGTCACCGCCTCGTAGATGCCGGCCCGCACGCCCACCGCGCCCATGGGGACGGCGGCGTTGGTCAGGCCCTTGGCCAGCGTCATCAGGTCCGGCGTGACCCCGAAGCGCTCGGCGGCGGTGGCCGCGCCGAGGCGTCCGAAGCCGGTGATCACCTCGTCGAAGATCAGCAGGATGCCGTGCGCGTCGCAGATCGCCCGCAGCCGCTGCAGATAGCCCTTGGGCGGCACCAGCACGCCCGCCGAGCCGGCCAGCGGCTCGACGATCACCGCGGCGATGGTCTCGGCGCCGTGCAGGCCGACCAACCGCTCCAGGTCGTCGGCGAGGTCGGCGCCGGCCTCCGGCTGGCCGCGGGTGAAGTGGGCGGCCGGGTCATAGGTGTGGCGGATGTGGTCGACGCCGGGCAGCAGGGTGAAGGCGCGCCGGTTGTTGGGCAGGCCGCCCACCGAGATGCCGCCGAAGCCGACCCCGTGGTAACCCTTCTCGCGGCCGATCAGCCGGGTGCGGCCGGCCTGGCCGATGGCCCGCTGGTAGGCGAGCGCGATCTTCAGCGCCGAATCCACCGCCTCGGATCCAGAGTTGCCGAAGAACACGTGGTCCATGCCGGCCGGCAGGATGGCGGTCAGCCGCTGGGCGAAGGCGAAGGCCTTGGGATGCGACAGCTGGAAGGACGGCGCGTAGTCCAGCTCACCCGCCGCCTGGCGGATCGCCTCGACGATGGGCGCGCGGGTATGGCCGGCGTTGACACACCACAGGCCAGACGTGCCGTCGAGCAGCGCCCGGCCCTCGGGGGTGAAGTAGTGCATGTCCTTGGCCGAGGCCAAGAGACGGGGCCTGGCCTTGAAAGCCCGGTTGTCGGTGAACGGCATCCAGAAGGCGCTGAGGTCGTTCGGCAGCGCGGGCGCCGCATCGTCGTGAGCCATCCGGTCTCTCCTGCGAGGCCGAGCGTCACAGAGTTTCAGAACGCCGACAACTGGCCGGCTCAGACCGTGGCGCGGCCGATGCTGGCGTAGGCGAAGCCGCGGGCCCGCATGTCCTCGGGCTTGTAGACGTTGCGCAGGTCGATCATCAGCGGCCGCTTCATCAAGAGCTTGATGCGGTCGAGGTCGAGCGCCCGGAACTGGTCCCACTCGGTGATCAGCACCAGGGCGTCGGCGTTTTCGGCCACGCCGTAGGGATCGTCCTTGAAGTCCACGTCGCGCAGCAGCTGGCGGGCCTCGTGCAGGCCCTCCGGATCGAAGGCCTGCACCTTGGCGCCGCGGGCCTGCAGGGCCGGCACGATGTCCAGCGACGGCGCGTCGCGCATGTCGTCGGTGTTGGGCTTGAAGGTCAGGCCCAGCACCCCGATGGTCTTGCCCTTCAGGTCGCCGTCGAGGGCCTTGTCGATCTTCGCCGCCATGGCCTTCTTGCGCGCGTCGTTGACCTTCACCGTGGTCTCGATCAGCTCCACGGGGGAGCCGGCGTCGCGGGCGGTGCGCACCAGGGCGAGCGTGTCCTTCGGGAAGCAGGAGCCGCCATAGCCGGGGCCAGCGTGCAGGAACTTGTTGCCGATGCGGTTGTCGAGACCGATGCCGCGGGCCACCTGCTGGACGTCGGCGTCGACGGCTTCGCAGAGGTCGGCGATCTCGTTGATGAAGGTGATCTTCATGGCCAGGAAGGCGTTGGCCGCGTACTTGATCAGCTCCGAGGTCCTGCGGCTGGTGAACAGGATCGGCGTCTCGTTGAGATAGAGCGGCCGGTAGAGCTCGCGGATCACCGCCTGGGCGCGCGGATCGACCGTGCCCACCACCACGCGGTCGGGGCGCTTGAAGTCCTCGATGGCCGCGCCTTCGCGCAGGAATTCCGGGTTGGAGACCACGGCGACGTCGGCGTCGGGCCGCACGCGCTTGATGATCGCCTCGATCTCGTCGCCGGTGCCCACGGGGACCGTGGACTTGGTGACGATGACGGTGAAGCCGTCGAGCAGGCCCGCCACCTCCTCGGCCGCCGCATGGACGTAGGACAGATCCGCGTGGCCGTCGCCTCGCCGGGACGGCGTGCCCACCGCGATGAACACCGCGTCCGCGCCCTTCACCGCCTCGGCCGCGTCGGTGGCGAAGAACAGCCGGCCGGCCTTGACGTTCTGGGCCACCAGGTTCTCGAGCCCCGGCTCGAAGATCGGGATGCCGCCCGACTTCAGCCGCTCGATCTTGCCGGCGTCCTTGTCGATGCAGGTGACGATATGCCCGAAGTCGGCGAAGCAGGCGCCGCTCACCAGGCCCACGTAACCGGTGCCGATCATCGCCACGTGCATGCGGAATTATCCCGAACTGTTCGGCGCGCTTTGATCACGCCGTCCGCCGTCGCGCTAGGGACGGGACGCCACAACCCGCAACTTAGCGGTCAGATCTCCTGGTTGTAGGCGCCGACCTGGCGGTGCTTGGCGAGGCGGGGCTTCACCTCCTCGCGGAACAGGGCGCGCATGTCGTCCTCGGAGCGCTGGCTTTCCACCACCACCACCAGCTCCGGCTTGTTGGAGGAGGCGCGCACCAGCACCCAGGAGCCGTCCTCCAGCGCGACGCGCACGCCGTTGACGGTGATCAGGTCGACGATCTTGCGCCCCAGGATCTTGCCGCCGGCGTCGCGCAGGGCGGTGTATTCGGCGACGATGTCGTCGACGACGGCGTACTTCTCCTCGTCGGCGCAGTGCGGGCTCATGGTCAGGGAGGTGTAGGCCACCGGCAGGGCCTTCTTCAGGTCCGAGAGCTTCTTGCCGGGGTTGCGGTCGAGCATCGACAGGATGGCGGCGGCCGCCACCAGGCCGTCGTCATAGCCGCGGCCGATCGGCGGGTTGAAGAAGAAGTGGCCGGACTTCTCGAAGCCGGCCAGCGCGCCCAGCTCGGCGGTCTTGCGCTTGATGTAGGAGTGGCCGGTCTTCCAGTAGACGGTCTTGGCGCCGTTCTTCTTCAGCACCTCGTCGGTGGCGAACAGGCCGGTGGATTTCACGTCGACCACGAAGGTGGCGTCCTGGTGCAGCTCGGACAGGTCGCGGGCCAGCATCAGGCCGATCTTGTCGGCGAAGATCTCCTCGCCCTCGTCGTCCACCACGCCGCAGCGGTCGCCGTCGCCGTCGAAGCCCAGGGCCAGGTCGGCGCCGTGCTCGCGCACCGCTGCGGCCATGGCGTGCAGCATGACGCTGTCTTCCGGGTTCGGATTGTACTTGGGGAAGTTGTAGTCGAGCGTCGCGTCCATCTCGATCACCTCGGCCACGCCCATGCGGCGCAGGCCCTCCGGGGCGAAGGCGCCGGCCGTGCCGTTGCCGCAGGCGGCGATGACCTTCAGCGGCCGGGAGAGCTTGGCGCGGGCCGCGGCGTCGGCGATGTAGCGCTCGGCCACCCCGTCCACGCGGATCAGCTTGCCGCCGTCGCGCTCCTTCCAGGTCGCGCCGAGGGTGATGTCCTTCAGCCGGCCGATCTCGTCGGGGCCGAAGGTCAGCGGGCGCTGGGCGCCCATCTTCACCCCGGTCCAGCCGTTCTCGTTGTGGCTGGCGGTGACCATGGCGACGCACGGCGCGTCGAGGTCGAACTGGGCGAAATAGGCCATCGGCGTCACCGCCATGCCGATGTCCAGCACCTCGCAGCCCGCCGCGACCAGGCCGATGGTCAGGGCCTGTTTGATCGACAGCGAATAGGACCGGTAGTCGTGGCCGACCACGATGCGCCGGTGGCCCAGCTCCTGGACGTAGGTGCCGAGCCCCAGGCCCAGCGCCTGGATGCCCAAGAGGTTGATCTCCGGCCCATAGATCCAGCGCGCGTCATATTCCCGAAAGCCGGTCGCCTTCACGAGGGGGAGGTTCTCGTAGTCGAGGGTGTTGGGCTTCAGGTCGGCGCGGGGTTTGGGCAGCATGGAGGCTCCGGATAAGCGGCTACGGGCGGTGTACTAGTCTGCGAGACGCTGCAAGGCCAATCCAACGCTCACGGCGGAGCTTGGTTCTCACCCTCCCCCGTCTGCCTGACGGGGGAGGTCGTCACATCACGCCCGCCCTCAGGATGTCGTGGACGTGCAGGATGCCCACCGGCGCGCCATCCTTGACCACGAACAGCACGGTGACCGAGGGCGGCGGGTCGCTCATCAGGGCCAGCGCTTCGGAGGCCAGCATGTCGGGCGGCACGGCCTTCTTCGGGCCGGGCGTCATCACCTGGCCGGCGGTGTGGTCCAGCAGGCCCTCGGAATGGCGGCGCAGGTCGCCGTCGCTGATCGCGCCCACCAGCTGGCCGGCCGCGTCGCGCACGCCGACGATGCCGAACCGCTTGCCGGTCATCACCAGCAGGGCCTCGCGCATGGGGGTCTCGGGGCTGACCAGCGGCAGCTCGTCGCCCGCATGCATCAGGTCGCGCACGGTGCGCAGCATGGCGCCCAGCTTGCCGCCCGGATGGAAGACGTGGAAATCCTGCGGCCTGAATCCGCGGCGCTCCAGCAAGGCCACGGCGAGCGCGTCGCCGAGCGCGATCTGCAGGGTGGTGGAGGTGGTGGGCGCGCTGACCTCGCTGGTCGCCTCGGCGGCGTCGGCGAGCTTGAGCACCACGTCGGCGGCCAGGCCCAGCGCGCTGTCGGGCTGGGCGGTGATGGCGATCAGCGGGATCCGGAAGCGCGCGGCATAGGCCAGGACGTCGGCCAGCTCGCGCACCTCGCCGGACTTCGACAGCGCCAGGATCACGTCGCCCTCGCCGATCATCCCCAGGTCGCCGTGGCTGGCCTCCGCCGGGTGCACGAAGAAGGCCAGCGAGCCGGTGGAGGCGAAGGTGGCGGCGATCTTGCGCGCCACGTGGCCGGACTTGCCCATGCCGGTGCAGACGATGCGGCCCTTGGCGGCGGCGAGCACGTCGACGGCCGCCGCGAAGCTGGCGTCCAGCGACTTCGCCTGCAGGCTGAGCGCCTCGGCCTCGGCGGCCAGCACGCGGCGGCCGACGGCGATGGGATCGGGTCCGCTCATTGCCGGGGCGACAGGGCCTTGTCCTGCAGGTCGCGCACCGCGTCGCGGGCCTGCTTGAGGCGCCGCTCGGACGACTGGGTCTCGCGGTCCATGGCGGCCTTCATGGCCGGCGTCTGCTGCACCGGCGTCGAGCCGAACGGCCCGGGCGAGCGGTCGCCGAGGCCCTGCGGCCAGACCAGCGCGAGCGCAATGGCGGCCAGCGCGGCCAGGGCCAGGAACGGCATGTAGAGGCGATCGAGCATCTTGGCTGCACCTATAGCGGCTCCCGATGAGTCCGGCCAACCGGCCTGTTGGCTTGACGCGACCGGCCCTGAGGCCCTAGCCGCTCTGGGAAGCCTGCCAACCGGAGGTCCCGCGCCTTGCCGACCCTGATCCTGCTGCGCCACGGCCAGAGCCAGTGGAACCTGGAGGACAAGTTCACCGGCTGGGTGGACGTGGACCTGACGCCGCAGGGCGAGGCGGAGGCCAAGAAGGGCGGCGAGCTGATCAGGCAAGCGGGCCTGGCCATCGACACCTGCTTCACCTCGGTGCTGACGCGGGCCATCCGCACCTCGTGGCTGGCCCTGCACGGGGCTGGCCAGGCGTTCGTGCCGGAGATCAAGGACTGGCGGCTGAACGAGCGCCACTACGGCGGCCTGACCGGCCTCAACAAGACCGAGACCGCCGCCCGGCACGGCGCGGACCAGGTGAAGGTCTGGCGCCGCTCCTACGACAAACCTCCGCCGCCGCTCCCCGACGACAGCCCCTACGACTTCGCCAAGGATCGCCGCTATGCCGGCGCGGTCCTGCCGCGCACCGAGAGCCTGAAGACCACGCTGGAGCGCGTGCAGCCCTATTGGGCGGCCGCGATCGCCCCGAAGCTCTCGGCCGGCGAGACCGTGCTGGTGGCGGCGCACGGCAATTCGCTCAGGGCCATCGTCAAGCTGCTGTTCGCCGTCCCCGACGACGCCATCGTCGGCGTCGAGATCCCCACCGGAAATCCGCTGGTGGTGGAGCTGGACGCGGCCTTGAAGCCCACGGCCGCGCGGTACCTCGACGAGGCCCGCGCGCAGCCGCTGCCGGCGGTCTGAGCGGCTCAGAACCGCTCGCCGACCATCTTCTCGCTGAGCGCCCAGAGCGCTTTGGCGTGCTCCGGATCGATGGCGTAGCGGCGGATGCCGCCGCGGATCAGACCGCTGCGGCCCGAGGGTCCTTCGCCGGCGGGGTCCTCCTCCACGACCTCGGCCACGTGGCAGTCCTCGCAATAGCGCCCGCCCACCTCGTCGGCCGCCGCCACGACGCCCGCCCAGACGGAGGTCGCCGCACCTTGCGGGATGGTCTTCCACTCGAAGGCCGGCGACCCGCTCGCCTGCTGGGCGCGGTTGATGCTGTCGATCATCTCCTGGGTCAGCTCGGGCGTCATGTGCCGGCCGAGCTCGGTCTGGATGCCGCCGGGATGGACCGCCGTGGCGCGCACGCCGCGATCCTTGTGGCGGCGGTCGAACTCCACGGCGAACAGCACATTGGCGGTCTTCGAACGGCCATAGGCGCCGAACGGCGTGTAGTCGGTGTGCTCGAAGTTGGGGTCGTCCAGATCGACGTCGGAGAAGCGGTGGCCGGCGGAGGACAGCTCCACCACCCGCGAGCCCGCCTTGAGCAGCGAGGCGATCCGGTTGGTCAGCACGAAGTGGCCCAGGTGATTGGTGCCGAACTGGGTCTCGAAGCCGTCGGCGGTCTTGCCGAAGGGCGTGGCCATGACGCCGGCGTTGTTGATGATCAGGTCGAAGGGCCGGCCGTCGGCGATCAGCTGGTCGGCGGCGGCGCGAACGCTCGCCAGCTTGGCGAGGTCGAGCTCGACCAGCGCGAGGCCGGGAATGGCCTGCGTCGCCTGGCGCGCCTTGTCGAGGTCGCGGGCGGCGCCCACCACCTGGGCGCCATGGGCGGCGAGCGCCCGGGCCGTCTCGACGCCGAGGCCGGCGGAGACGCCGGTCACCAGCACGCGCTTGCCGGATAGGTCGACGCCCGCGAGGACGTCATCGGTGGTCGAGGTTGCGCCGAAGGCTTGGGTCATGGAGGGTCTCCGCAAGGATAGGGGATGGAAATTGGCGCCTCCGCGTACTAAATGGAGGCGACCTCCGGATATATGCGGAGGGTTCCTCCGTTTTTCAAGGGAGCTTCGGTGAGCATCGGACGGAAGCCTCGTGCGGACAGCCTTCGGAACCGTGAGCAACTGCTGACGGCGGCCAAGGCCGCCTTCGCGGACGCAGGTCCCGAGGTCGCGCTGGAGGAGATCGCCCGGCGCGCCGGCGTCGGCATCGGCACGCTCTACCGGCACTTCCCGGCCCGTGACGCCCTGCTGGCGGCCGTCTACCAGCGCGAGGTCGACCAGCTCACCGCCTCGGCGGAGCGGCTGCTCGCCGAACACCCGCCGCTTGCGGCTTTCGAGCGCTGGCTGCACCTGTTGGTGGACTACCTGGCGACCAAGCGGGTGGTCGCCCCGGCGCTGCAAGCCGCCTCCGCCGAGGGCGCGAGGCTCTACGCGGCCTCCGGCGTGCCGGTGATGGACGCCATGAACCGCCTCTCCGGCGCCCTGATCGCCAGCGGCGAGGTGCGTGCGGATGTACAGCCGGAAGACCTGACCCGGATCATCACGGGCCTGAGCCAGGGTTACGATCGCCCCGACTGGCCCCCGAGCGCCCGGCGGCTGATCTCCATCGTGATCGCAGGGCTGCGGCCGGTCGGTCCGCCGGGACCTACCGCGGCGGATAGGCGGTGAAGATGTAGTCCTGGGCCGCCACGGCGGTGTGGCAGGCATAGCCGCACTCGGCGCCGGTCCCTTCAGGCTTCAACGTCCTGGTCTTCGGGTCGACGTCGAACTTGGCGTAGGCCCAGCCATTGGTCTTCGGGAAACGCTTGGTGTCCTTCACGATGAACGCGACGGACTTCAGCTCGCCGGGCACCTGCACGGGGTAGGGCGAGGCGGGGTTCGGCTTCTGGGACCACTCGATCTTCACCACCCTGGAGCCCTCCGGGAACTTCTGGCCCTTGGCGGGCAGGCCCTTCTTGTAGGCAGCCATCATGGTGGCGTTGGCGGCGATCAGCTTTTGGCTGCCGGGAACCTGGCTGACGGCGACGTCCTCCCAGGCTTCGTAGCCCTTGAACTCGGAGAAGGAGAGGCCGCTCGGGACCTTCAGGGCCGAGCGGTCCTGCGCCGCGAGCGCGATCCCGCCGAGGGCGGCGAGGCCGGCCGCGGAGATCGCGGCCATTGCGAGGGTGGTCTTCATCGTTCACTCCTGCCGTGTGGGTTGCAAACGGGAATGGCGACGGGGTCGCCTGTGTGAACTCACTTTCTGCTGGCCGCGGCGCACGCCGCCGCCCCTGTACGACAGGGCGGCCGCCGGGCGGGCGGACCATAGCAGAACCGACGGTGGTTGGGCGGACCGCCGCAGTCGACTTGCGCCTTCTCCCGCGCTGGGAGACAGGGCATGAAGGGTCATGACCGCCGCCTCGGACGACCTCGCCCACATGCGCCGCGCCATCGAGCTGGCGCGGGCGGGCGTCGGGCGCACGGGCGCCAACCCCTCCGTCGGCTGCGTGATCGTCAAGGATGGCCAGGTGGTCGGCGAAGGCGCGACCGGCGTCGGCGGCCGGCCGCATGCGGAGGAGATCGCCCTGGCCCAGGCCGGCGAGGCGGCGCGCGGCGCCACCGCCTATGTCACCCTGGAGCCCTGCGCCGAGCGCTCCTCGGGCGCGGCGTCGTGCAGCGCGCGGCTGGTGACGGCCGGCGTGGCGCGGGTGGTGGTGGCCTGCGAGGACCGCTCGGCTTTCGCCGCCGGACGCGGGGTGGCCAGGCTGCGCGCGGCGGGGATTCCCACGGAGCTGGGGCTGCTGGCCCACGAGGCCGGCGCGCTCTACGCCGCCTACGATCCCCAAAATGGGCGCCAGGACGAAGGCTAAATACTGGAAATCCATCCTTAATCTGGCCGGACTAGCCTCCTTTCCAATCGGAAGGAGAGTTCCCCGTCGTGGCCTTGCCTAGCGCGCCCGCGCACAGTCTCGTGGTCCGCCGCCTGAACCAGGCGGAAGTGGAGGCGATCTGCGCCAAGCATGACCGCCTGTGGAGCTCCAAGCCCGGCGGCGCGCGGGCGGTGTTCGCCTGGTGCGACCTGACCGGCCTCGATCTCTCCAACAAGAACCTCTGCGACGCCGATTTCACCGGCGCGGTGCTGGCCTCCTGCCGCTTCGTCCACGCCCGGCTCGACCACGCCAACCTGTTCGGCGCCGACCTGCAGGACTGCGACCTCTCCGAGGCTTCGCTCCGGCGCGCCGACCTGCGCGGCGCCTGCCTGCGCAACGCCAACCTGACCGGCGCCGACCTGTTCGAATGCGACCTGCGCGAAGGCGCGCTGGCCGCCGCCGACCGCAAGCAGGGCTATCGGCGCGTCGAGACCAATCCGGGCGCGTCGGCCGGCGAGGTGCAGGGCGCGATCCTGGCCGGCGCCAACCTGGAGCGCTCGCGGCTGTCCGGCGTCATGGCCATGCGGGCCGACTTCACCGACGCGATCATGAAGGACTGCAAGCTGGTCCGCGCCAACCTGAAGCACGCCTCGATGAGCGGCGCGAACCTCTGCGGCGCCGACCTCTCCGGCGCCGACCTGGCCGGCGCCGACCTGCGCGACGCCATCCTGGTGGGCGCCAAGACGCTGTCCTGGAACGTGATGGACGCCAACATGGCCGGCGCGCTGACCGACGAGGCGACGGTCACGCCGGGCGAGACGATCAACTACGCCCACCTGATCCGCGAGCACGCCCGCTGGTGCGAGACCGACGGCGCGGAGGGCAGCCCGTCGTCCTTCGACAAGGCCGACCTGCGGACCCTGGAGAGCGTGCGCGGCTTCAACCTCACCGCCCTGTCGGCCAAGCACGCCGTCTTCTACGGCCTCGACATGGAGGGCGTGCAGCTGCAGGGCGCGCATCTGGAAGGCGCCGACCTGCGCGGCTGTAACCTGCGTCGCGCCGACCTCCGCGGCGCGCGGCTGGTCAACGCCAAGCTCTCGGGCGCCGACCTGCGCGAGGCCCAGATGGGCCCGCTGCTGCTGGGCGCCGACCGGCTGCTGCCGTGCAACCTGACCGGCGCCTCGATGAAGTTCGCCGACCTGGCGGGCGCCGACCTGCGCCAGGCGCTGTTCGTCGACGCCGACGTGGCCCGGGCCAACTTCCGCGGCGCCATGCTGCGCCAGGCCAATTTCACCGGGGTGAAGCGTCACGGCGCGCGCGGCCTTGAGGAAGTGATCTGATCGTGGCCAGGCCCGCCCTTGCGGGGCGCCGTCGGCTGACCGCGGGGGAGCTGGACCTGATCCTCGGCGCCCACGCGCGCTTCGTGGCCGGCGAACCGGGCGGCAAGCGCTGCTCCCTGCCGTTCGTGGACTTCTCCGGCCTCGACCTCGCCGGGCGCGAGCTGTCGGGGGCGGAGCTGGCCGGCTCGGTGTTCGACGGCGCCAAGCTTTGCGGCGCGCGGTTGGCAGGCGCCAAGCTCGCCGGCTGCGATTTCCGTTCGGCCGACCTGCGCGGCGCGGTGCTGGTCCGCGCCGACCTGCGCGGCGCCTGCCTGCAGGGCGCCAACCTGGCCCACGCCGACCTGACGGAAGTGGACCTGCGGCCCGGCAAGGTCGCCCTGCCGCATCCCAGCCGCGGCTTTCCGGCGGTCATCGAGGAGCCGCGCAACGGCGAGATCGACAAGGCCACGCTCACCGGCGCCACCCTGGACCGGTCGCGGCTGGACGGGCTCTACGCCGCCGGCGCCGACTTTTCCGACTGTTCTCTGACCGGCGCGATCCTCACCGACGCCAACCTGAAGGACACCAACTTCACCGGCGCGCTGATGGAGAACGCCCGCGTCGAGCGCGCCAACCTGGAAGGCGCCGACCTGCAGGGCGCGGTGATCACCGGGGTGAAGCTCGCCGAGGCCAAGACCCGCGGGGCCAAGCTCGACCGGACGCTTGAGGCGCCGACGCGGGCCGGGGTGTCGCGCGCCGACAAGCTGACGCAGATCCTGCGCGGCCACGACCAGTGGGTCCGCTCCGGCGGCAAACAGGGGGCCCGCGCGGTGGTCGACGGCGAGGACCTGCGGCCGCTGGGCGATGCGCTGAAGGGCCTGCGGCTCACCGCGCTGAGCGCCAAGCGCGCCTGCCTGGTCGGCCTCGACCTCACCGATGTGCAGCTGCAGGGCGCCGACCTGGAGGCCTGCGACCTGCGCGGCGCGATCCTCAAGGACGCCGACCTGCGCGGCGCGCGGCTGGCTGGCGCGGACCTCACCAAGGCGTCGCTGCAGGGGGCGCTGCTGGCCCTGCTGCCGCTGGGCGGCGGGCGGACCACGCCGACCGTGCTGACGGGCGCGCGCCTGCGCTCGACCGCGGCGGCCGGCGCCGACCTCTCGGGCGCCTCGCTGGGCGACGCCGACCTCAGGGGCTGCGACCTGACCGGCGCCAAGCTGGCGGCGGTGGAGCTGACCGGCGCCCAGCGCCGCAGCGCCCGCGGGCTTGCCGACTAGCCAAGAAAAAAGGCGACGCGAGGATCGCCCCGCGCCGCCTCGTATCTTTGCCCTCCCCATTCATGGGGAGGGGGGACCACTCGCCGAAGAGCGAGTGGTGGGAGGGGCAAGCCGGTGCAGTGCGCTTGGCTCGCCCCCTCCGTCACCCGCTCTGCGGCGGGTGACACCTCCCCTGCTGCGCAGGGGAGGCAAACGCGCGCGGCCTACGCGGCCTTTTCGGAGCCGTCGCCTTCGATCAGCGTGGCCTTACCGGCGCCGATCTCGATGCGGCGCGGCTTCAGCGCCTCGGGCAGCTCGCGCGTCAGCGAGAGCTGCAGCAGGCCGTCGGCCAGATTGGCGTCCGTCACGACGACGTAGTCGGCGAGCTGGAAACGCCGCTCGAAATTGCGCTCGGCCAGGCCGCGATGCAGGTAGGTGCGCGCCTCGTCATTGGCGGCCTTGCGACCCTGCACGGTGAGCAGGTTCTCCTTGACCTCGACGTTCAGCTCTTCGGGGCGGAAGCCGGCGACGGCGATCTCGATGCGGTAGGCGTTCTCGGCGGTCCGCTCGATGTTGTACGGCGGATAGCCGGTCGAGGCGGTCTCGGTGGCCGCCGATTCCAGGAGGTCGGCGAGCCGGTCGAAGCCGACCACCGAGCGGTAGAGGGGGGCAAGGTCAAACGTACGCATGGGGGCACATCCTTCTCTTCAAGCAAGGTTGCGATAGGCGCCGTGCGCGAGCCGATCAGGCCTCGCTCCGGCGTCGGAAAGCCCGAAATCGGCGCCTTCCACGCATCGAGATAGGGGCCCCGGATGGCGGTTCAAGACCTCGGCTTTTGACGCCGCGGCAGGGGCGGGCTACCCATGAGCCCGGGTGGGGACGAAGAGGCCAGAGGCTGCGGATGACCCCGCTTTCCCGCCGTTCCGTGCTGCTGACGAGCCTGGCGCTCGCCGCCTGCAGCCGCGCCGCCGGCCCCGCCAAGCCCAAGGGCCCGATGACCCTGGAGGCGGCCGTCGCCGGGTCGTGGCGCAGCCCCGCCGACAAGGCCCGCGACGCCTGGCGCCACCCGGTCGACAGCCTCAAATTCTGGGGCCTGAAGCCCGGCCAGACGGTGGTCGAGTTCTGGCCCGGCGCCGGCTGGTACACCGACATCCTGGCCCCCTACCTGGCGTCGAACGGCGGCAAGCTCTACGCGGCCAACCTGGAGACCAACGATCCCGCCAACGCCGCCGCCCGCCAGGTGGTGCAGGCCTATGGCGACCGGCTGGCCGCCAACCCCAGGCTTTACGGCAAGGTGCAGGTCACCGCCTTCGGACCGGCCAGCGGGCCGGTGGCGCCGCCGGGCTCCGCGGACCTGGTGCTGTTCCTGCGCAACCTGCACGACTGGATGGCGGCCGGCATCGCCGAGAAGGCGTTCCGCGACGCCTATGCGGTCCTGAAGCCGGGCGGCGTGCTGGGCGTCGAGGAGCATCGCGCCGATCCGTCCGGCGTGCCCGATCCGCTGGCGGCCAACGGCTATGTGCAGCAGGCCTATGTGGTGAAGCTTGCCCAGGAAGCCGGCTTCGTGCTGGACCAGGCGAGCGAGATCAACGCCAATCCGAAGGATACCAAGGACCATCCGTTCGGCGTCTGGACCTTGCCGCCGGTGCGTCGCTCGTCGCCGCTCGGGCAGGCGCCGGACGCCAAGTTCGACCACGCCAAATACGACGCCATCGGCGAGAGCGACCGAATGACGCTGCGCTTCGTCAAACGGGTTTCCGCACACGCCTGACGGTTTACTTCACTCGCGCCTAAGGTGAAGCTGGCCAACGAGTCGGGAGAGCTTGAGACATGGCGACGCTGGAGGAGCTGACGGATCGCATCCGCCGCGCCGCCGCGTCGGATGCCGATCTCGACAAGACCCTGAAACTCGACCTCAAGGGCGAGGGCGTCATCCACATCGAGGGCGGCGCGGTCACCAACGACGACAAGCCCGCCGACCTGACCGTCACCTTGGCCAAGCGCGATCTGGAGGCGCTCGGCAAGGGCGCGCTCGATCCGGTGCGGGCGATGATGAGCGGCCGCATGAAGCTCTCCGACATGGGTCTGGCCATGAAGCTGCAGCCGCAGATCCAGGCGCTGTTCGAGAAGGCCCGCGGCTGATGCTCGACGCGGCGCCCTTGATCGCCATCCCCGACGCCCCTGTGCCCGAAGGGGCCGACGCCGCGTGGGTGGCCGGGGCCGGCGGCGCGCGGCTCAGGGCCGCTATATTCACGCCCCAGAAGCCCCCCGGGGGCCGGGCGCGCGGCTCCATCGTGCTCTCCGGCGGCCGCACCGAGGCCATCGAGAAGTACTTCGAGGTGATCGACGATTTCCTCGAGCGCGGCTTCGTGGTGCTGGCCCACGACTGGCGCGGCCAGGGGCTGTCGCACCGCGCGCTGGGCGACCCGCTGAAGGGCCATGCGGATGGCTCCAAGCCGTTCCTGGACGACTTCCGCATCCTGCTGGACACCTACGCCGCGCGCCTGCCCAAGCCCTGGGTGGCGGTGGGCCATTCCATGGGCGGCTGCCTGACGCTGCTGGCCATGGCCGGCGGCGAGCACCGCTTCGCGGGCGCCATCTTCTCGGCGCCGATGCTGGGCGTGAACACCGGCGGCCGCTCCCTGGCCACGGCGCGGATGCTGGTCGGCCTCTCCAAGCTGTTCGGGCGCGCGAAGCGCTATGTGCTGAACGACGCCGGCAAGCCGTTCGACGACGCCTTCGACAGCAACGTCCTGACCCATGACCGGCGCCGTTTCGCGCGGGCCTGCGCGCAGCTGGCGGCGGAGCCGAAGCTGGCGCTGGGCGGGCCCACCTGGGGCTGGCTGGACTTCGCGCTCAAGGCCACCGCCGAGCTCGCCCGGCCCGAGCGCCTGTCGCACATCACCGTGCCGGTAATCATTCTTTCGGCCGAACACGACAAACTGGTCGATAACGCGGCGCAACAAGCCGCCGCCCGCCACCTGCCGCAGGGAAAGTTCATCAACGTCCCCGGCGCCTACCATGAAATCCTGATGGAGACCGATCCGATGCGCAATTTCTTCATGAAGGCCTTCGACGCCCTGACCGGGCGCGTCGCGCCGACGCCGGCCGAACCGCCGAAGGCCGCTCCGGCCACGCCACCGAAACCCATCGCCGTCGCCCCGTCGATGGCGACCGCCGCCCCGGCTCTCGCCGCCAAGCGACCGGCGGCGAAGAAGCCGGGCGCCAAGAAGCCCGCGGCCAAGAAGGCTCCGGCCAAGGCCGCCGCGGCCAAGAAGCCGGCGGCCGCCAGGAAGCCCGCCGCGAAGAAGCCTGCCGCGAAGAAGCCGGCGGCCAAGCCCGCGGCGGTGAAGAAGGCGCCGGCCGCGAAAAAGCCCGCGGCCAAGAAGGCTCCGGCCAGGAAGTCGGCCGCCAAGCCCGCGGCGGCCAAGAAGGCCCCCGTCGCTAAGAAGTCGGTCGCCAAGAAGCCGGTCGCCAAGAAGCCGGTCGCCAAGAAGGCGCCGGCGAAGAAGCCGGCCGCCAGGAAGCCGGCGGCGAAGAAGCCCGCGCCGAAGAAGTAATCCCCGGGTCGGCTAGAGCGCCGACCGCCGCAGGGCGACCAGCGCCTCATCCAGGCAGGCGCGGTCGCCGGCGATGACCATCTGGCCGCCGTTCGGCCCGATCGGCTCGCCATGCCAGTCGGTGACCAGCCCGCCGGCGCCGGCCAGCAGCGGGATCGCGGCCTCGACGTCCCAGACCTTCAGCCCGGCCTCGATCACCAGGTCGAGGGTGCCGGCCGCCACCATGGCGTAGGCGTAGGCGTCACAGCCCAGTCGGGCGAGGCGGGCGGCGGCGCGGATCTGGGTCCAGGCGCCGAGCTCGGCGCCGGTGAAGCACATTTCCGGATCGGTGGTGGCGATGATGGCGTCGGTGAGCCTCGGGCACGGCCGCACCTTGAGCGGCGTGGTCCGGCCGCGGCTGATCAGCCGCGCGCCGCGCGCGTCGCCGATGAACAGTTCGCCGATGTAGGACTGGCCGATGGAGCCCAGCACGGGCTGGCCCTGGTGCCGGAGGCCGATCAGCGTGCACCACAGCGGCAGGCCGGCGATGAAGGCCCTGGTCCCATCCACCGGATCCAAGACCCAGACGAACTCGGCGTCCGGCCGGTCCTCGCCATATTCCTCGCCGATGAAGCCGTGGTCCGGATAGCGCTCGGCGACCAGCTGGCGGATCGCCCGCTCGGCGCCCTTGTCGGCCTCGGTGACCGGATCGAAGCCGCCGGGCCCTTGCTTGTTGTCGAGGCCGTGGGCGCCGCGGAACAGCGGCAGGATCGCGCCGGCCGCGGCGCGGTTCAGCTCGATCAGGAAGGCGTCGAACTCGTCGAGGCGGTCGGGGGAAAGCGGCATGGCGGGCAGGTTTAGCGCCTGCCCGGCGCCTTGGGAAAGCGCTTAGCCCTCGATCTCGCCGTTCAGGCTCTTGGCGAGGTCCAGCAGCCGGCGGCGCGGGCGTTCGCCGAGCTGGTAGTAGGCGCGGACCAGGTCGCGGGTCTCCTTGCGGGTGAAGATCTCGCCGCTCTCGTCGCCGCCCCGGATCAGCGCCTGGGCGCGGGCTTCGGCGAAGCCGTCGTAGAAGTAGCTCACCGGCGCCTGCAGCACCTCGGCGAGCTGCCAGATGCGGGCCGCCGACATGCGGTTGGCCGCGCATTCGTACTTCTGGATCTGCTGGAAGCGCACGCCGCAGGACTCGGCCACTTCCTGCTGGGTCAGGCCCAGCAGCCGCCGGCGACGCCTCAGCCGGCGCCCCAGATGCACGTCGATCTCGTCCGCCATGGCTTTCTGCCCGCCGCTACAAACGCCCCGGCTGTCCCGGATCGGGACCGCTCCAACCAAAGGCTTCAAGACCCGCGCCAATCGTGCGCGTTGCGCGGGACCCCGGACGCCGCCTACCTAAGGGCCATGGCGAAGGCCTCTTTCTGGCAGGACCTGATGTGGCGCGCGGAGGCGGTGGCCTACGACGCGGCCGAGGCCTTGGCGCGCGCCTTCCCGATCGACGCCGTGTCCGATTTCGGGGCCTGGCTGTTCAGCGTGCTGGGGCCGCGCACCGGCGCCAACCGGGTGGTCGAGACCAACATGCGGATCGCCTTCCCCGAGGCCTCCGACGCCGAGATCGAGCGCCTGCTGCAGGCCCAGTGGCGCGAGGCCGGCCGCTGGTTCGCCGAGTTCACCATCCTCGACCGGATCATCGCCGAGCCGGAGCGGGTGGAGGTGGTGGGCGCCGAGCGCCTGAAGGCCATCGCAGACGGCGCAGGCCCGGTGGTGTTCATCTCCGGCCATTTCTCCAGCTTCGAGATCATGCCGGCGGCCATCCTGCACGCCGGCATCGATTGCCAGATCACCTACCGCGCCACCAACAACCCCTATGTGGACGCCCGCATCCGCAAGGCGCGGTTCCGCTATGGCGTCAGGATGTTCGCGCCCAAGGGCATGGAAGGCGCCCGCGAGCTGATCCGCGCCCTGTCGCGCGGCGAGTCCGTGGCGCTGATGAACGACCAGAAGTTCAACGGCGGGGTGGCCGCGCCGCTGTTCGGGGTGACCGCCCACACCGCCCCGGGGCCCTCGACCTTCGCGCTGCGCTTCGGCATCCCGCTGCAGCCGATGTCGGTGCAGCGCACCGACCAGGGCCGCTTCCGGGTGGTCGTCCACGACCCGATCCATCTCAAGGACACCGGCGACCGCGAGGCCGACATCGAGGCCGGCGTGCGCCAGGTCAACGCCTTCATCGAGGACCGCATCCGCGAGCGCCCCAGCGAATGGTTCTGGGTCCACAAACGCTGGCCGAACGAGATTTATAAGAAGCCCAGATAAATCGCGCTCATCCCCGCGAAGGCGGGGACCCAAGCTGATTCAGCGGATCGCACGCTGGCCGCGCCACGTCCCGGTACGCCCAATGGGTCCCCGCCTTCGCGGGGATGAGCGGGTTCTTATTGCGTCTCCTGCCACCGCTTGAGCGCCTCGGCCGGGCCGGCGTAGGCTTCCTGCAGCGGGGCGCTCCAGTAGCGGAGCTGTTCCAGCGGGATCTTCACGCCGCTGACGGCGCAGAGCACGTAGCGGCCGGGCTTGAGCACGGCGAACTCGCCGTCGCCGTAGTGCAGGGTGGCGAGGTCTTGGCTCGCGAAGTCGCGGTCGTGGGCGTTCATGGCCGCCTATCTAATCCCGGATCGGGCTTCAGAACAGGTCGCCCTGCGCGGAGGACGCCGGCTTTTTCGGCTTCACGGCCTTTTGCGCCGGCTTGCCCACCGGATCGGCGCCCTCGCCGTCGACCACGGCCGTGCGGGTGACCTTGTCGCCGAAGGTCATGGCCACCGCCTCGCCGGACATCAGATCCGCCCCTGCCCGCACCAGGCTCCCGTCGGCGCGGGCCACCCTGGCGAAGCCGCGCTGCAGCGGCCGGTCGGGATCGACGCTGACATAGAGCTTGGAAAGCGCGCCGAGCCGCTCGGCCGCCCGCTCGACGCCGCGCCGCACGGCGGGTTGCATCCGCACGGCCACCGCGTCCAGCCGCTGGCGCTGCACCGCCTGCGGCCGCTGCAGCAGCAGCGGGGAGAGCCGCGAGGAAATGCGCACCAGATCCCGCTCGTGCGCCGCCGCGTTCTTGGCCAGCGCCGCGCCCAGCCGTCCGGAGACGATGTCGAACCGCTGCTCGGCCAGCCTGACTAGGTCCGGCACGCGCTGCAGGGCGCGTTCGGCGTGCATCACGCGGGCCCGGCGATCCTCCACCACCCGGCCGCCGCAGCGGTGCATGCGCGCGCCGAGGTCACCGACCGCCGCCTTCAGCTCGGCCAGCACCGGCGTCGCCATCTCGGCCGCCGCCGTGGGCGTCGGCGCCCGTCGGTCGGAGACGAAGTCGATCAGGGTGGTGTCGGTCTCGTGGCCCACGGCGCTGATCAGCGGGATCGCGCACGCCACGACGGCGCGGGCCAGGCCCTCGTCGTTGAACGCCCAGAGGTCCTCCACCGAGCCGCCGCCGCGCGCCACGATCAGCACGTCGGGGCGGGGGACCGCGCTGTCGGCGCCCAGCGCATCGAAGCCGCGGATCGCGGCGGCCACCTGGGCTGCCGCCGCATCGCCCTGCACCACCACTGGCCAGACGATCACCCGGCAGGGCCAGCGGTCGCGGATGCGGTGCAGGATGTCGCGGATGACAGCGCCCGTCGGCGAGGTGATCACCCCCACCACGGCCGGCATGGCGGGCAGCGGCTGCTTCCGCTCCGGCGCGAACAGGCCTTCCGCCGCCAGCCGGGCCTTCAGCCGTTCGAGCTGGGCCAGCAGCGCGCCCATGCCGGCGGCTTCCATGGTCTCGATGACGATCTGGTAGCGCGACCCTTGCGGATAGGCGGTGATCTTGCCGGTGACGATCACCTCCAGACCCTGCTCGGGCCGGATCGAGAGGCCGCGCACCTGGCCCTTCCAGACCACCCCGTCGATGGCCGCCCGCTCGTCCTTCAGCGTCAGGTAGACGTGGCCGTTGGCGTGGTTGGTGACCTTGGAGATCTCGCCGCGCAGCCGCACGAAGCCATAGGCGTCCTCCAGCGTCCGCTTCAGCGCGAACGCCAGCTCCGAGACGGAGTAGGGCTTGGCGTTGCCGTCTTCGACGGGGGACTCAGGGGCGACGTCGGTCATGGGGGGAAGGTAGTCCTCTGCGACGCGATTCCCAACGCAACGGCTGGTCTTGTTCCTTAAATGTTCTATGCTGTGTCATCCCGGTTTTGGCGCAGCCAAAGACCGGGACCCATCAACGCGGGCCGTCTCCGGATGACCTACTGGGTTTACATCCTTGCCAGCAGCCGCCACGGCACAGTCTATGTCGGCGTGACCAACAGCCTCGAGCGGCGAGTTGCCGAGCACAAGGAGAAGACGTTTTCCGGCTTCACCGCGAAGTACGGCGTAGACCGGCTCGTCTGGTACATGGGCTTCGGTGAGGTCACAGAGGCCATCGCCTGTGAAAAGCGCCTCAAGCGATGGCGGCGGGATTGGAAGGTCAATCTCATTGAGACCGACAATCCGCACTGGCACGACCTTTACATTGAGATGATGGCTGTGCCCGTTTCGGTGAAGCCGGTGTCAATGGGTCCCGGACAGCCGCTGCCGCGGCTTCCGGGATGACACGCAATTTTGCTGAACAAGAGAATTTCGCTGAAAAAAGAGAAGGGCGCGCCGGGCTTCGGAAGCGGCACTGCGCCCCGGCGCCCGACGCGCCCCCATCCCCAACGGATCTATTTGGCCGGGCCGTGGTCGGTCAGAGGTACCGACGCAGCGACCGGGCGAGCTCGGCGGCGGAGGACTTCTTCTTGCTCTGCACCGGCTGGTAGGCGACCGAGGCGTGCTCGTCACAGTAGGGACCGTCGTCCGAGCGCCGCCCGCAGAAGGTGAAGCTGTCCAGCGACGGATCGCCGATCGGCCATTTGCACATGTGGGCGCCCAGGGTCAGCACCGTGGCGGTGCCGGGCGCCTCGTCCACGTAGCGGACCGGGGTCGGCTGGGCGATCATCGAGGAGGGCTCGATCAGCCGGCGCGGCGCCGAGGGGGCGCTGACCGTGCGCGCCGGACGCGGCGCCTTGAACACCGTGCGCGCCGGCTTGGAGGGCGTCGCGCGCCCCGAAAGGCCCAGCCGGTGCACCTTGCCGATCACCGCGTTACGGGTGACGCCGCCCAGCTGCTTGGCGATCTGGCTGGCCGAAAGGCCCTCCTGCCACAGCTTCTTGAGGAGTTCGACCCGCTCGTCCGTCCAGCCCATGCCCGCCTCCCAGCCGTTGGTCCGGATCGCCCCCGCGGCGTCCTGGACTCAACATCTTGTGGCGCCCAGCTCTCTCAGCGCCCACCAACCACCATCAGTGGTAAACAACTCCTTAAGGACCACAATAGGCGCCCTGCCTTTCGTCCACAGGAACTACATATTGCGCCTCCGCTGCGCGCGAATGTCGCGCAGCGGACTCTTTCCGCGCTTCGCGCAATTTCGCCCCGCCGGGGCGGGCGCCGCGGCCTGGTCGCACTCTTGCAGGCCGCGCGCGGGGGGCGCACATGAGGACGATGAAGGACATGGCCGTAGCTTCCGAAGCCGTCTTGCCGCCGCAGCCGCGGGTCTACCAGGGCGTCAACTGGGTGGGGCTGAAGACCCTCTACCTGCGCGAGGTGCTGCGGTTCTGGAAGGTCGGCATGCAGACCCTGGCCGCCCCGGTGGTGACGGCGCTGCTCTACATGCTGGTGTTCGTGGTGGCGGTGGGCGGCGGGCGCGCCGTCAACGGCGTCGCCTACGGGGCCTTCGTGGCGCCCGGCCTGATCATGATGCAGGTCTTGTCCAACGCCTTCGCCAATTCCTCGTCATCGCTGCTGCAGGCCAAGTTCAACGGCCTGATGGGCGACTTCATGACCCCGCCGCTGACCCCGCTGGAGCACCTGATCGGCTTCGGCGCGGGCGCTGCGACCCGCGGCATCCTGGTCGGCGGGGTGGCGGCGGTGGCCGTCGTGCCCTTCGCCCACCTGACGGTCGCGGAGCCCTGGGCGGTGTTGTTCTTCGGCCTCGGCGCGGCGCTGATCATGGGCTTCGTGGGCATCATGGCCGGGCTGTGGAGCGAGAAGTTCGACCACATCGCGGCGGTCACCAACTTCGTGGTGATGCCGATGACCTTCCTGTCGGGGACCTTCTACCTGATCGACCGGCTGCCCGAGCCGTTCCGCACCTTCTCGAAGTACAACCCGATCTTCTATCTGATCGACGGCTTCCGCTACGGCTTCATCGGCCAGCACGAAGGCTCGCTGGCGGTGGGGGTGGCCATGACGCTCGGCCTGACGCTGTTCACCGGCGCCGTCAGCTTCTGGATGTTCCAGACCGGCTACAAGATCAAAACCTAACCCGAGCGACAGCCAGCAAAAGTGGGAACCACTTTTGCGTCAGGCCGCGCGTAGAGAAAATCAACCCCTCACCACCTGCGCCGGCGTCACGCCCAGCAGCCGGCGCATCCAGCGCGACAGGTGGCTCTGATGGGCGAAGCCGACGCTGAGCGCCGTCTCGGCGATGGAGGCGCGGCCTCCCAGCAGGACGGCCCGGGCGCGGGTCACCCGCCGCTCCACCACATAGCGATGCAGCGACTGGCCCATGGTCCGGCGGAACAGGGCCGTCAGGTGCGGGATGCTGAGCCCCGCCACGCCGGCCAGCTCGGCCAGCGACAGGTTGGCCTCCAGGTTGGCCTCCACATAGTCGATCAGCCGGCGGAGCTTCGGCTTCGACAGCGTCTGGCGCACGGCGACCGGCCGCTTGGTGAAGTCCTGCACCAGCCGCGCGGCCAGGGCTGCGGCCAGGCCGTCGGCGTGCAGCCGGCCGGCGTGGGCCGGGGTCTCCAGCTCGGCGCGCAGCGCATGGGCCACGTGGCTGACCACCGGATCGCGGGCGCCCAATCGCGGCGCCAGCTCCACACCGCCGCGCGGCGCGCCCAGCGCCTCGGCCGTGTCGTCGATCAGTTCGGGAGCCAGCCGGATCGAGATGATGTCGATGGCGGCGTCGTCTTCCCAGAACCCCAGGCAGCCGGCGGGCACGAAGTCGAAGTCGCCGGGCGTCGAAAGCCCGCGTCGCGTCAGCCCGCCGGCCCCGCAGTCGGTGCCGACCGGGCCCGAGGCGTAGAAGGCCAGCCGGTGCTCGGCGGCGATGACGCCGGTGTGTCGCCCCGGGCTGGCGCGCGCCAGGCACGCGGTCAGCCCGCCCCAGGCCCGCGCCGGGCTGAGGGTCAGGGTGGGGTCCGGCGCGCCGGCGAATTTGAACGGGTAGGTCATCGGATGCCTAAGCCAACCCCAAACGGCCGCCGTGTCAAAGCCGCCGACCAGCCGCCATCATCGGAACGTGCGCGCCGGCCGGGCCCCACCGGGCGAGCTTGACCGTCCAGCCTGGAGACCCCGGTGATGACCGCCGCCGCCGCGCCCGCATCCTCCCCCGACAGCCGGCGCCTTGTCACGGCGATCCTCATCGCGGGTCTCGCCGGCGGCCTGGTCGATTTCGTCTACGCATCGGTGATGTTCGGCCTGATGCGCGGAAAGCCGATCTACAAGGTCTGGCAGGGGGTGGCCGCAGGCTGGCTCGGCAAGGCGGCCTCCGACGGCGGCTACGCCAGCGGCGCGCTCGGCGCCGTCACCCACTTCGGCATCGCGCTCTGCATGGCCGCGGCCTACGCGCTTGCCGCCACGCGGCTGAGCGTCCTCACCCGCCGACCGCTGCTCGCCGGCGGGCTCTATGGCGTCGCCCTCTACGCCTTCATGTACGGCGCGGTGCTGCCGTTGCGCTTCGGAGCGCCCTACCGCTGGCACGGGATCTCCTCGCTGGGCGACCTCGCCAGCCACATGGGCGTCGGCCTGGCCATCGCCTGGGTGCTTTCCCGTCGCGCGGGCGGCGCCCTCAATCGTTGACATCGAGGATTTCGAAGCCGAAAAGGCCAAGCCTTCCAGTCCCCGTTGCCACGCGCGCGGGGACGCTTCCGTTCTGGAGGGCTCCTTCGGTGACCGAGAAGACCGCGCAGCAGCAAGCCGCGCCCGTTCCCAGCGACCACATCATGGGCGTCTATCAGCGCGCCCCGCTGGCGTTCGAGCGAGGCGAGGGCGCGCGCCTCTACGCCACCGACGGCGAGGCCTACCTCGACTGCATGGCCGGCATCGCGGTGAACGCGCTGGGCCACGCCAACCCCAAGCTGGTTCAGGCCCTGACCGACCAGGCCCACAAGCTCTGGCACACCTCCAACATCTTCACGATCCCGGGCCAGGAAACGCTCGCCACCATGCTGACCGAGGCGACCTTTGCCGACGTGGTGTTCTTCGGCAATTCCGGCGCGGAGGCCATCGAGTGCGCCATCAAGACGGCGCGCAAGCACCACTGGGCCAACGGCAATCCCGAGCGCATCGACATCATCGGCTTCGAGGGCTCGTTCCACGGCCGCACGCTGGCGGCGGTCAACGCCTCCGGCAACGCCAGCTACCTGGAAGGCTTCGGCCCCAAGATGCCGGGCTTCCTGCAGCTGCCGTTCGACGACCTCGACGCCATCAAGGCGGCCGTGGGCGAGACCACCGCGGCGATCATCCTGGAGCCCGTGCAGGGCGAGGGCGGCGCGCGCGCCTGGACCGACGCCACCCTGCGCGCCATCCGCCAGCTCTGCGACGAGACCGGCACGCTGCTGATCTATGACGAGATCCAGTGCGGCCTCGGGCGCACCGGGCGCCTCTTCGCCTATGAGTGGCTGGAGGGCGCCGCGGACCCCGACATCATGGCGGTGGCCAAGGCGCTGGGCGGCGGCTTCCCGGTGGGGGCCTGCCTGGCGACGGCGCGCGCCGCCAACGGCATGACGCCCGGCTCGCACGGCTCCACCTACGGCGGCAACCCGCTGGCCATGGCGGTGGGCATCGCCGCGGTCGAGGAGCTGGTGAAGCCGGAGCTGCTGGCCCACGTCCGCGAGGTGGCCGGCTACTTCAACCAGCAGTTCGCCGGCCTGCAGGACCGTTTCCCGGACGTCATCGTCGACATCCGCGGCAAGGGCCTGCTGATCGGCGTCAAGCTCGCCACCTCCAACCGCGAGTTCATGCAGCACGCCCGCGACGAGCACCTGCTGATCGCCGGCGGCGGCGAGAACTGCGTGCGCCTGCTGCCGCCGCTCAACCTCACCTTCGACGAGGCCCGCGAGGCGATCGGCAAGTTCGAGCGCGCCTGCGAGACCGCCCGGTCCAAGGCCAAGGCCGCCGCCTGATGGCGCCCAGGCATTTCGTCGACCTCTGGAAGCTGGAGGCCTCGGACCTGCGCGCCATCCTCGACGACGCGCGGGCCCGCAAGAACGCCCGGCTGGGCTGGCCCAAGGGTCAGCCGGACGCCGACCGGCCGGCCGAGCACCGGACCCTGGCGATGATCTTCGAGAAGCACTCCACCCGCACACGTTTCTCGTTCGACGCGGCCATGCGCCAGCTGGGCGGCGACGTGATCATCTCCAACGCCCAGGACATGCAGCTCGGGCGCGGCGAGCCGATCGAGGACACGGCGCGGGTGCTGTCGCGGATGGTCGATGCGATCATGGTCCGCGCCAACGTCCACGAGGATCTGGAGCGACTGGCGCTCAACGCCGACGTGCCGGTGATCAACGGCCTGTCGGACCGGGGCCACCCCTGCCAGATCGTCGCCGACCTGCTGACCATCGAGGAGCGGCTGGGCAATGTGAAGGGCAAGACCATCGCCTGGGTCGGCGACGGCAACAATGTCTGCGCGAGCTTCATCCACGCCGCCCCGATGCTGGGCTTCGAGCTGCGCATCGCCAGCCCGGCGGTCTACCACCCCGACCTCGTGGACCTGGCCCGCGCCGCCGAGCGCCAGGGCCGGGTCTCGACCACCCACGATCCGCGCGAAGCCGTGCGCGGGGCCGACGCGGTGATCACCGACACCTGGGTCTCCATGGGCGACACCGACCACGACGAGCGCCTCGATGCGCTGGAGCCCTACCAGGTCGACGACAAGCTGATGGGCGAGGCCAACGCCGGCGCCCTGTTCCTGCACTGCCTGCCCGCCCACCGCGGCGAGGAGGTGGCCGACAGCGTCATCGACGGCCCGCAAAGCGTCATCTGGGACGAGGCGGAGAACCGCATCCACGCCCAGAAGTCGATCCTCGCCTGGTGCTTCGGGAAGGTGGGGTAGATCCCACAAAAACCCGCTCATCCCCGCGAAGGCGGGGACCCAAGCGGGCGCGCGGCCTGATCGAGGCTCGACGGATGGATCACCGAATTCAGCTTGGGTCCCCGCCTTCGCGGGGATGAGCGGAATGAAACTAGGCGAACGCCGCGCTGGTCCGCACTTCCCGCGCCCGCACGCCTTCCAGGGCCAGCATGCCCAGCCCCGCGAACAGCCAGTCGCCCACCAGGGTCCCGCGGAAGAACGGCAGGGCCAGGGTGTAGCAGTCCATCAGGCCGGCCAGGGTGCGCGGGTACATCGTCCCGCCAGCCCAGACGCCGAAATTGCTGACCCCGAAGAAGATCACCGGCGCGGCCACCACCACGCCGATGCGGGCGGCGAGTGGCTTGTCGGCCATCCAGCGGGCGGCCAGGCCGACGACCAGGAAGGCCGCGTAGTCGAACACCCGGCCCGGATGGATCGCGCGGCCGTCGTAGGCGAGGTTCAGCACCGTGTCGGAGACCAGCAGCCCCGCGAAGGGCGCGGCCATCCAGCCCAGGTTGCGGCCCAGGTAGAGCCCGCCCAGCACGAACATCGCCCCCACCGGCGTCAGGTTCGGCAGGTGCGGCGCGATCCGGTAGAGCGCCACGGCGGCGATGGCGCCGAGGGTGGCGATGCGGGTCCAGCCGAAGGCGGCGAGCGAAGCGGTGATCTTGGACATGCCGCTGCTATACCTCGACCGCTCCGGCTCGGCAAAACCCCAAGACAAAGCCCTGCGGCCTGACGACGCCTTTTCCCGCGGCGCGATGCAGGTCAGGCTCGAATCTCCCCCGCCTTTCCCTATATGGGTCCGGATGACTTCCACACGTCCTGAAAGAATGGCCGATGACCTGGTCGGCGCCTTCCAGATCGAGGGCGAGCCCGTGCGCGGCCGCGCCGCCCGCCTGGGCCCCTCCATCCACGAGATCCTCACCGGGCACGACTACCCCGAGCCGGTGGCCAACCTGCTGGGCGAAGCCTGTGCGCTGGCGTCCCTGGTGGGCTCGGCCCTGAAGTTCGAGGGCCGGCTGATCCTGCAGGCCCAGGGCTCCGGCCCGGTGCGCTACGTGGTCGCCGACTACGACACCACCGGCGGGCTGCGCGGCTATTGCCGATACGACGAGGACGAGGTGGCCAAGGCCTGCGAGGGCTTCGTCCGCCCCGGCGCCCGCTCGCTGCTCGGCGACGGCGTGTTCATCATGACGGTCGACCAGGGCGCCGACATGGACCGCTACCAGGGCGTCACCGCCATCGAGGGCGAGACCCTGGCGCTGTGCGCCGAGCAGTACTTCGCCCAGTCCGAGCAGACGCCGACCCGCGTGCGCCTGGCGGTCGGCCAGGCCGACGACGGCGATGGCGATGGCTTGCAGTGGCGGGCCGGCGGCGTGCTCATCCAGCACATCGCCGAGGACGCCGCCCGCGGCTCGACGGACGAGGCCTGGATCCGCACCCAGGCGCTGTTCGAGACCATCGGCGAGGACGAGCTGATCGACCCGCGACTGCCCACCAACACCCTGCTCTGGCGGCTGTTCCACGAGGACGGCGTCCGCGTGTTCGGCTCCCAGCCGCTGCGCGCTTTCTGCCGCTGCAGCCAGGCGCGCATCGAGAGCGTGCTGAAGTCCTTCCCCGCCGCCGACCGCGCCGACATGGTCGAGGACGACGGCAAGATCCACGTCACCTGCGAGTACTGCAGTCGGGTCTATTCGGTGGAGCCGGAAAAGCTGGAGACGGTGGACTAAATTCCTCCCCTTCGGGGGAGGGGGACCGCGAAGCGGTGGAGGGGGCTTCCGCCGCGAGATCGCAGCGGCCCGTTCTGAGCGGAAGCCCCCTCAGTCGCTGCGCGACAGCTCCCCCGAAGGGGAGCAATTATTACCGCCCGATCGCCTTGCACACCGCGCGGATGGCGTCGCCCTCGGAGCCCACCGGGTCCTGCCAGTCGGGGCCGTCGCTGACCTTGGTGGCGAGCTCGCCCTGCAGGTTGTTGGCCGCGTAGATGGTCATCTTCAGCACCGCTAGGCGCCCGGCCATGCAGTCGACGCTCCAGTGCGCCAGACCGGAGCGCGCCACTCCGGCGCGCACCTCGATGGGCCGGAACAGCTCGGTGCGCACTTCGGCCTCGGCCAGACCTTCCGGCGTGCGGGTGACCCCGCCGGCCGCGGCCAGCTTCACGCCCTCGTAGTCGTAGGCCAGCAGGGTCCAGTCGCCGCCCGCGCGGACGTACTTGGCCATCCAGGCCAGCACCACCTCGCGCTGCAGGTTGGCCGGCGGTGGGGCCGACAGCGCGTTGTGCGCCTCCGGCGACAGCTTCGGGCCGGGTTGGCCGACCGCCAGGACGGCGGCGGCGAGCAGGACGGGAAGGGCGGTCATGGCGGCGAGCTTGCCCCTCTAAACAGCGCCCGTCATCCCCGGCGATGCGCCGCCATCCGATCAGGCCGGCGTCGGTGAGCCCGCCTGGTGCGGCGCGAGGTGGCCGCGCAGGGTGGCGCTGAGCACCAGCAGGCTGACCCCGATCACCAGGGCATAGGCGCCCAGCCACCAGGTCAGCACCACCAGGCCGGTGATCGGGAACAGCAGCAGCAGGGCGCCCCAGATCACCGAGGCCAGGCCGCCGACCGCCAGCCACAGGCGACCATGGTCGCGGTTCAGCCGGAAGGCCGAGCCCAGCATCAACCCGCCGGACACCAGGGCCCAGACGGCGGTGAGCGCGACGAAGGCGAGCAGCGCCGCGCCGGGCAGCAGCAGGGCCGCGGCGCCCGCCACGAGGTCGACGACGCCCTCCAGGACCAGCAGGCCCCAGCGCTCGTGCCGCCGGGCCGCGCGGACCGCCGAGACGATCGCGAAGACGCCGTCCACCAGCATGTAGGCGGCGAACACCAGCACCAGGGTGGCGATGGTCACGCCCGGCATGAACAGGGCGATCAGCCCGAAGGCGACGGCGGCCATCCCCCGCAACAGGACCGCCCACCAGTTGCGGGCCAGGAGCCCGCTCATCGCGTCGGACCTGGCGGCGCCGGAAAGGTCGCCAGGTGAAGGGGTGGTGTCAGTCATGTCCCATGCCTCCTGTCAGTGCACGGCGCCGGTCTCGGCGTCGGGCGAGGGTCGCCGCGGCGGCGTGTCGGAGCCTTCCGCCGGCGCGGGCTCGCCGGGCTCCGCGGCGAAGCTCTTCGGCTCGCCGGCGCCCTTGCCGTCGGCCCGGTGGCGGGGCTCCAGCCGCACCCGCCGGCTCTCCGGATCCCAGCGGGCGACCACGTGGTCGTCCTCCTCGACCTCATCGGTGAGCATGGCGCGGGCGAGCTCGGTCTCCAGGTCGGTGCGGATCAGCCGCCGCAGTTCGCGCGCGCCGAACTCGGGCCGGAAGCCCTCGTCGGCGAAATGCTCGACCAGCGACTCGTCGATCTTCAGGTCGACGCCCTGGCCGTGGGCGGTGCGCCGCACCCGCTCGAGCTGCAGCCCGACGATCTCGCGGATCTCCTGGCGGCCCAGCGGCTGGAAGACGATGATCTCGTCGATGCGGTTGATGAACTCCGGCCGGAAGTGGCCGCGCAGCACCTCCATCAGCTCGCGCTTCAGCTTCGCCGGGTCGTCCTCCTGGCTCCCGCGCGCCCGCAGGTTCCGCTGGATGATCTCCGAGCCGAGGTTGCTGGTGGCGATCAGGATGGTGTTGGTGAAGTCGACCACCCGGCCCTTGCCGTCGGTCAGGCGGCCGTCGTCGAACACCTGCAGCAGCACGTTGTAGACGTCCGGGTGCGCCTTCTCGATCTCGTCCAGCAGCACCACGCTGTAGGGCCGCCGCCGCACGCGCTCGGTGAGCTGGCCGCCCTCCTCGTAGCCGACGTAGCCGGGCGGGGCGCCGATCAGCCGGGCCACCGCATGGCGCTCCATGTATTCGCTCATGTCGATGCGGATCATGGCGTCCTCGTCGCCGAACACCGTCTCGGCCAGGGCCTTGGCGAGCTCGGTTTTGCCGACGCCCGTAGGGCCCAGGAACAGGAAGGTGGCCACCGGCTGGCGGCCCTCGCGCAGCCCGGCGCGGGCCAGCCGCACGGCGTCGCTCACCGCCTTGACCGCCTCGTCCTGGCCGATCACCCGCTGGTGCAGCCGCTCCTCCATCTTCACCAGCCGCTGGCGCTCCTCGCTGGTCAGCTCGGTGACCGGCACGCCGGTCAGCTTGGAGACCACCTGGGCGATGTGATCGGCGCGCACCTCGGCCGAGGCCGATCCCCGCTCGCGCCGCCAGCGCTCGGTGGCGGCCTCCAGCTCCTGGTTCCGCGTGTCGTGCTGCGTCTGCAGCTCGCGGGCGCGGTCGAAGTGCTTGCGGGAGTTGGCGTAGTCCTGCTCGCGCTTGAGCTGGCGGACCTCGGCCTCCAGGTCCTGCACCTCCACCGGCCGCGAGCTTGCCGACATCTTCACCCGCGCCGCCGCCTGGTCGATCAGGTCGATGGCCTTGTCCGGCAGGAAGCGGCCGGTGATGTAGCGGTCGGACAGCTCCGCCGCGGCGAGGATCGCCTCGTCGGTGATGGTGACCTTGTGGTGCGCCTCGAGCGTGTCGCGCAGGCCGCGCAGGATCATGATGGTCTGGGCCACCGTCGGCTCGGGCACGAACACCGGCTGGAAGCGCCGCTCCAGGGCCGCGTCCTTCTCGATGTGCTTCTGGTATTCGTTGAGGGTGGTGGCGCCGATCAGGTTGAGCTCGCCGCGGGCCAGCGCCGGCTTGAAGGTGTTGGCCACGTCCAGCCCGCCCTCGCCGGAGCCCGCGCCGACGATGGTGTGCAGCTCGTCGATGAACAGGATCAGCTCGTCCTGGCGCTCGGTGACCTCCTTGAGGATCTGCTGCACCCGCTCCTCGAACTCGCCGCGGTACTTGGAGCCGGCCACCAGCGAGTTCACCGACAGCTCCACCAGCCGCTTGTCGCGCAGCGCCTCGGGGACCTCGCCGCCGACGATCCGCTGGGCCAGCCCCTCGACGATGGCGGTCTTGCCGACCCCGGGCTCGCCGATCAGCACCGGGTTGTTCTTCTTGCGCCGGGCCAGCACCTCGATGGTGGTCTCGATCTCCTGGGCGCGGCCGATCACCGGGTCGAGCTTGCCCTCGCGGGCCAGCCGGGTCAGGTCGCGCGAATGCTTGTCGAGGCTCGGGGTGTTGGTGGGCGTCTCGACCCGGCCCTCCTCGGCGCCGCGGCCGACCACCTTGGCGACCTGCTGGCGGATCGCCTGCGGCGTCAGGCCGTAGCGGCGCAGCACGTCGGCCGCCAGGCCCTCGCCTTCCTCGGCCAGGCCGATCAGCAGGTGCTCAGGCCCGACGTAGGAATGGCCGAACTCGCGCGCCGCGGCGAAGGCCCGCGACAGGGCGTCCTTCACCCGCGGCGTCGCGCCGATCTCCTCGGACTCGTCCGCCTCGTCCACGTGCGCGCCGGTGTCGAGCTGCTGGCGCAGGTCGTCCACCGAGACCTTGAACTGGCTAAGGATGGTGCGCACCACGTCGCTCTCGGTGAGCGCCAGCAACAGGTGCTCGGTGTCCACCTCGCGCCGCCCCGCCTCCAGCGCCCGCCGGGCCGCGACCTGCAGCAGCTCCTTGGCGTGTTCGCTAAGGTTGTCGGCGGCCCCGCCGGAGCCCCGCGTGCGGGCCGGACGTTCCGCGCGCTCCGGCTCGGAGCGTGCGCCGCCTTCCTCGACGGCGGCCGGGGCGAACGGATCGCCCGGGCGGTCCCAGGTGTCGCCGAAGAAGTCGTCGAACAGGCTGCTGCGGCCGCCGAACAGCGAGTCCAACGGCGAGCTCGCGCGCTGCCGCGCCGCCAGGCGGCGGTAGTCGATCTCGCAGAGATTGAGCGTCCGGCGTTCGCCTTCGCTCACCACAGTGGCGCGCACCGTCGCCGGCCGCACGCCGCAGACATCACAAATTTGCGCCATGGAAATCTCCCTCGAAGGCAGGGAAACGCCGCGGCGGAGAACATCGTTCGTTTGTTACGGGATCTTGTGATCGAGGAGGCGACCGGGCCGCGGTCAGGCCGCGTCGAGCGCCCGGTTGACGTCGCGGCTGAGGTCGCCGGCGCCTTCCAGGCCGACGCTGATCCGCACCCAGCCTTCGGTCAGGCCGATCTCCAGCCGCTCGGCCTCCGGCATCGACCGGTGGGTCGTCGTCGAGGGATGCGTCGCCATCGATTTGGCGTCGCCGAGGTTGTTGGAGATGTCGACGATCTGCAGGGCGTCGAGGAAGTTCCACGCCGCCGCCCGGTCGCCCAGGTCGAAGGCGATGACATTGCCGCCGCCGGTCATCTGGTTGGCGATGATCGCCGCCTGCGGATGGTCGGGCCGGCCGGGATAGATCACCCGCCTGACCTTGCCGTGGGCGTCCATGGCCTCGGCGATCTTCGCCGCGTTCTGGGTCTGGCGCATCACGCGCAGCTCCAGCGTCTCCAGCCCCTTCAGCAGCACCCACGAATTGAACGGCGACAGCGCCGGGCCGGTGTGGCGCAGCAGGTCCTTGTAGGCCTCGGTCATCAGCGCCTCGGCGCCGAGGATCGCCCCGCCCAGCACCCGGCCCTGGCCGTCGATGTGCTTGGTGGCCGAATAGACGACGATGTCGGCGCCCAGCGCCAAGGGCTTCTGGAAGATCGGCGTGGCGAACACATTGTCGACCACCAGCTTGGCGCCGGCCGCGTGCGCGATCTCGGCCACCGCACCGATGGCGGTCACCTCCAGCAGCGGATTGGCCGGGGTCTCCACCAGGAAGGCCCGGGTGTTGGGCCGCACCGCCGCCTTCCAGGCCTCCAGGTCGGTGGCGTCCACATAGGTGGTCTCCACGCCGAAGCGCGGCAGCAGGTTGGAAACGATCCAGCGGCAGGAGCCGAACAGGGCGCGGCCCGCCACCAGGTGGTCGCCGGCCTTGAGCAGGCCCATCAGCGCCGCCTGCACCGCGGCCATGCCCGAGGCCGTCGCCCGGCACATCTCGGCGCCTTCCATCAGCGCCAGCCGGTCCTCGAACATCTGCGTCGTGGGGTTGCCGAAGCGCTGGTAGATGAACCCCGGCTCGCCGCCGAACCGGCGATCGGCCGCCTCGGCCGAGTCGTAGGCGAAGCTCTGGGTCAGGAACAGGGCCTCGGAGATCTCGCCGTACGGCGTGCGGGCCATGCCGCCGCGCACAGCCCGGGTCTCGATCTCCCAGTCGCGCGGATCTTCAGGCACGGCGGCCTCCTTGGTCGGAAAACGTGGGCGCACAAACGGCAGCGGGCGCGCGGCGTCAAGGGAGGGTTTCTGCAGGGCCTCGCAGCAAAACCTCCGTGTCATCCCGGTTTCGACCGCAGGGAGAAGACCGGGACCCCTGAACGTCGCGGGTCCGGGATGGATCGCGGCGACGCCGAGGGACCTTCCGCGCCATCCGGCGCTCATGGGTCCCGGTCTTCGCTTCGCGAAACCGGGATGACACCGTGGGGGAAGCGAAATCGGCGGCTTGCAAGACTCAGCTTCTCCGCTAAGGCTCGGCCGCCCATGAGCGACGCCAACCGCCCGGGCATCCTGCCCTCGCAATCCATCGACGCGCTGATCGCCGCCGGCGCGATCACCGCGCGCAGCCCGTTCGAACGCGATCAGGTGCAGCCGGCCAGCCTCGACCTCAGGCTCGGCTCCCGCGTCTGGCGGGTGCGGGCGTCGTTCCTGCCGGGCCGCGGGCGCAAGGTGATGCAGCGCATCGCCGACGTGGCCATGCACGAACTGGATCTGGAAGCCGGAGCCGTATTGGAAAAAGGCTGCGTCTACATCGCCGAGCTGCAGGAGCACCTGGCCCTGCCGGCCGGGGTCTCGGCGCGGGCCAACCCGAAGAGCTCCACCGGCCGCGTCGACGTCTTCGTGCGCCTGCTCACCGACAACGGCCCGGCCTTCGACGACGTGGAGGAGGGCTATCACGGCCCGGCCTATATCGAGATCGCGCCGCAGACCTTCTCGGTGCTGGTCCGCCGCGGCACCCGGCTGAACCAGCTGCGCCTGAAGCGCGGCGTGCCCGAGCGGCTGAGGATCGAGAGCGTCGGCGTCGACCTCTCCGATGGCATCGCCGGCTTCCGCGCGCGCCGCCACGCCCCCGTCGTCGACCTCGACAAGGAGGACGGCCACGATCCGCGCGACTACTGGGAGCCCTTGATCCCGCGCGGCGGCGAGCTGCTGCTCGACCCCGGCGAATTCTACATCCTGGCGTCGAAACAGGCGGTGGAGATCCCCGTCATGGAAGCCGCCGAGATGACCCCCATCGACCCCTCGGTCGGCGAGTTCCGCGTCCACTACGCCGGCTTCTTCGACCCCGGCTTCGGCACCGACGAGGCGCACGGCAAGGGCTCGCGCGGGGTGCTGGAGGTGCGCAGCCACGAGACGCCGTTCATCCTGGAGGACGGCCAGACGGTGGCCCGCCTGGTCTATGAGCCGCTGACCGACCGCCCGACGCGGCTCTATGGCGACCTCGGGTCGCATTACCAGCGACAGGGTCTCAAGCTATCCAAGCATTTCCGGGCCTGGGGCGACTAGTTCCACCACCCGGCCGGAAACGGGGGATGCGATGCGTATCTTTCGCATGATCGCGGCCAAGGTTGTTCTCTGGGGCGCGATCCTGTTCGGGGGACTTGGAGCGGCTGGCGCGGCCGACGCCGCGCCGGCCCTCTGGCGGGTCAGCTCCGCCCATTCGCAGATCTACCTGTTCGGCACCCTGCACGCCCTGTCGCCGGCCGCCGCCAAGTGGCGCACGCCGCTCTACAACGACATCTACGCCAGGGCCCAGGCCCTGTGGTTCGAGACCGACGTCGCCGGCGCCGATCCGCTGGCGGTGTCCAACCTGGTGGCCCACTACGGCGTCGATCCCAACCGGCCGCTCAGCCAGAAGCTGACGGCGCCCGACGTGGCTGCGCTGCGCCGCACCGCCGACCTGCCGCGCATCGACCACCTCCGGCCCTGGGCCGCGGCCCTGATGCTCTCCATGCAACCGGCGCTGGCGGCCGGCGCCCAGGCCGACGCCGGGGCCGACGTGGCCATCACCCGCTCGGCGCGGGCGGCCTCGAAGCCGGTGAAGTTCTTTGAGACCCTTGAGGACCAGGCCCGCCTGTTCGCCGACCTGCCGGAGCCGGCCGAGGTCCGCTACCTCACCGACGTGATCCGCGAGCGCGCGCGGCCGCCGCGCGGCGGGGCGCACCTGGAGCCGCTGGAGCAGGCCTGGCTGAACGGCGACCTCGCCCGGCTGGGCCCCGGCCTGGTCGGCGAGATGAAGGTCAACAATCCGGCCCTCTACCAGGCCCTGCTGAAGCGCCGCAACGAGCGCTGGGCCGAGACCCTGGAACGCGAACTCGCGGTGGGCCCGAAGGTCGAGCTGGTCAATGTCGGGGCCCTGCACATGGTCGGCGACGACGGCCTGCCCGCCCTGATGAAGGCCCGCGGCTACACCGTCGAACGCATCCAGTAGCCAAGCACCCTCGACATTCTGTCAAGCACGCTTGACATACTTATTGTGTCGTGTTTCCTTGTCATAACGACAAGGGGAGCTGACTTATGTTCGACCGCCGCACATTGCACGTCTGGAAATTCATCCTTGCGGCATGGGGCGGCGCGTTCGCGGTGATGCTGACCGCGCGCTTCCTGTTCAAGACCTCGGCGGCCGACATCGGCACCAGCCGGGTGATGATCACCACGGTCGCGGCCATGATCGCCATCGGCTGGACCTTCTGGATGGCGGGCCTCGCCTTCCGCCGGCTCGACGAATTCCAGCGCGAGGCCGGCAAGTTCGCCTGGTACTGGGGCGGGTCCATGGGCATCGCCTTCTCCGCGGTCGGCTATACCTTCATCCGGCTGGGCGGCCTGCACTGGCTGGACCCCGCCGACTTCCATCTGGGTCCGGACCTCTACCGGGCGTTCCAGATCGGCTACCTCCTGGGGATCGGCTGCCCGGTCGCGGGCTTCCTGCTGGTGCGCCTCTGGTGGCAGGCGGCCAAGCGATGAGCGCGAAGGGTATGGCCGAGCAGCCGATCCGCTGGAGCGACCGGTGAAGAACCGCCTGAAGGTGCTGCGCGCCGAGCGCGACTGGAGCCAGGCCGACCTCGCCGAGCGGCTCGACGTGTCGCGCCAGAGCGTCAACGCCATCGAGACGGGCAAGTACGACCCGTCGCTGCCGCTGGCTTTCAAGATTTCGCGCCTGTTCGGCATGCCGATCGAGGCGATCTTCCAAGACGACTGACCAAGCCAAGGACGGGCTCTACCATGTACCAACGATTTCACCTGGCGGCGCTGGCCGCCGCCACGGCGACGCTTGCCGCCCCCGGCGCGGCCTCCGCCCAGGACGCCGTCGGCGCCTGGCACGGGGTGCTCATCGCCGGGCCCAACATCCTGCGCATCGTGGTGCGGGTGAAGGCGGCGGAGGGCGGCAAGCTGGAGGGCGAACTGCTCAGCCCCGACCAGAGCCCGCGCGGCTTCCCGCTGGGCGAGGTCAAGCTGGCCGGCGACCGCCTCAGCTTCACCGTGCCGATGATCCAGGGCGGCTTCGAGGGCCAGTGGGACCCGGCCAAGTCCGCCTGGACCGGCCAGTGGAAGCAGGGGCCGGCCAGCCTGCCGCTGGTCCTGCAGAAGGGCGATCTGGCCCCAGCGGCCCCCGCCGCCGCGCTTGCGCCGCAGGCCGCCGCCAAGCCGCCGGCCGCCAAGGCCCTGGAGGGTGTCACCGTCACCGGCCAGTCGCAGGGGATGCGCGCCGATATCGACCGGCGCAGCTACGACATCACCAAGGACCTG
Organism: Phenylobacterium sp.; assembly: GCA_028290945.1. Taxonomy (GTDB): domain Bacteria; phylum Pseudomonadota; class Alphaproteobacteria; order Caulobacterales; family Caulobacteraceae; genus Phenylobacterium. The sequence continues at coordinate 40,631 of JAQGIV010000148.1, forward strand.
CAGGCCCAGACCGGCTCCATCGCCGACGCCCTGCGCAACGTGCCCGCGGTGCAGGTGGACGTGCAGGGCAACGTCTCGCTGCGCGGCGATCCCAGCGTCACCATCATGATCGACGGCAAGCCGTCCAGCCTGTTCAAGGGCCCCTCGCGCGGTCAGATCCTGCAGAACCTGCCGGCCAACGCCTTCGAGCGCGTGGAGGTGATGACCAACCCTTCCGCGGCGTTCCGGCCGGACGGCTCGGGCGGCATCATCAACCTGATCCCCAAGAAGGCCCGCCAGGTGGGCCGCACCGGATCGATCCGCGCCACCGCCGCCGGCGGCGAGAAGGCGCAGCTCAACCTCAACCTCGCCTCGGTGGGCAAGAAACTGACGCTCTCCGGTGATGCGGCCTGGGCGCATGAGAAGCAGAAGGTGGAGCTGAAGGACCGCCGGTCCAGCCTCGATCCGCTGAGCGGCCGCTTCCTGGACAGCGCCCAGAACACCTTCGTCGCCCAGACCGTCGACGTGCTGATCGCCCACGGCGCCTTCGACTACGACCCCGACGCCAAGACCCGCATCTCCGGCGAGCTGCGCGCCACCGGCATCCGGGTGGACGGGCCGGACGAGAGCGACTTCACCGGCCTCGCGCCGGGCGGGCTGGCGACCATCGGCTTCGACCGCCGGGGCCAGCTGCACCTCAACCGCAACAACCTCTCGGCCAACGGCAGCTGGCGGCGCAAGTTCGGCTCCGAGCCGGACCACGAGCTGGTGGTCGACGCCACCCAGGAGCACAACACCGACCGGCTGAGCCGCACCCAGACCCTGATCTCGCGCGGCCCGGCGCTGCCCAGCCGGGCGGAGAACATCAGGAACGACACCGACGCCGACCAGAGCCACCTGAAGGTCGACTACACCCGGCCCTTCGCCGACAACGCAAAGCTGAAGACCGGCTACGAGCTGGAGTATGACCGCTCGCTGTTCGACAACTTCGGCCTGACCGGTCCGTCAGCCACCACCGAGGTCCCTGACGCCTCGCTGATCGACCGGTTCCGGTTCAAGCAGGCGATCAACGGGGTCTACGCCACCTACCAGAAGCCGTTCGGCGACCTCACCGTGCTGGGCGGCCTCAGGGTCGAGGACACCCGCATCGACCTGGCCGATGTGACCACGCGGTTCGCCGGCTCCAACGACTTCACCCGGTTCTATCCGTCGCTGCACCTGGCCTGGAAGGTCAACGACGCCGAGCAGCTGACCGCCAGCTATTCCGAGCGGATCGCCCGGCCGCAGCCCGGCGACTACAACCCCTTCCGGGTCTATCGCGACCCGTTCAACTTCACCGCCGGCAACCCCAACCTGAAGCCGCAGCAGACCCATTCCTTCGAGCTCGGCTGGCAGCATCGCAAGGGCTTCACCTACTACCTCGCCACCCTTTACTGGCGGGAGAACGAGAAGGGGGTCACCGACGTGGTCACCGACCTCGGCGGCGGGGCGCTGCTGACCACCAAGCAGAACCTGTCGAAGAGCCGCAACGGCGGGCTGGAGCTGGTGGCCAGCGGCCGGCTCGGCTCGAAGCTGACCTACGGCGTCTCCGGCGACGCCTTCTGGAATCAGATCGACGCCACCCAGCTGGGCTTCCGCGACAAGCGCTCGGACTGGACGCTGAGCGCCCGGGGCGCGCTCACCTGGCAGGCCACCGCCAAGGACCAGTTCCAGCTGCTCGGCCAGCTCACCGGCCAGCGCCTGACGCCGCAGGGCTACCACGAGCCGCTGGGCCTGCTGTTCGCCGGCTACCGCCACCAGTTCAACAAGGACTGGACGCTGGCGGTCTCGGCCCGCGATTTGCTGGGCTCGTTCAAGGACGTGCTGGTGATCGACACGCCGGCCCTGCACGACCGGCTGGAGACCCACGTGAAGCTGCGGGCCATCTTCCTCAGCCTGACCTACAGCTTCGGCTCGGGCCCGCGGAAGGACACCGGCATCGACTACGGGACCAGCACGGCCGGCGCGGGCCCGCGCTAGCAGATACCCGCTCGTCCCCGCGAAGGCGGGGATCCAAGCTGAGGTTCAGAACATCGTGCAGTGTCGGGTGTGCGCGCTCGGCTGCACCGCCGCTTGGGTCCCCGCCTTCGCGGGGATGAGCGGTGGAATGGGTTACGCCGCGTCGCGCTTGTAGATGGAGTTCTTGGGGACCTCCATCACCCGCCGCATCATCGGTACGAAGGCGTCCAGCGGCATGGCGTCATAGGCCGGGTCGAAGCTGTTCTGGTCGTAGAGGTGGCAGAACTGCGCGCAATATTCGAAGTGCGGATGGCCGCGGTGCTGCTCGCGCAGGTCCCGGTCGAGGCCGATGTAATGGAAGAAGTAGTAGCCCTGGAAGACGCCGTGCTTCTCCATCATCCAGTGGTTCGCCTCGGAGACGTAGGGCTTCAGGATCGCCGCCCCCAGTTCCGCGTGGCTCACCGGCAGCAGGATGTCGCCGATGTCGTGCAGCAGGGCGCAGACCACATATTCCTCGTCGCGGCCGTCGCGGTGCGCCCGCGTCGCGGTCTGCAGCGAGTGCTCCAGCCGGTCCACCGCGAAGCCGCCGTGGTCGTTGTCCAGCAACCGCATCTGGTCGAGGATGTTGTCCACGTGGCGGCCGCGGTGGGCCGTGCCGGCGCGGACGATGGCGCCCCAGTCCTCCTGGGTGCCCTCGGTCATGGCCGTGAATTGCGCGCGGTCGGAGATGGTCGCGTCGTCAGCCATAGCGGCCTCCGGTGATTTGGTCCGCGCGAGGGTGAGGCCGCCCGCGGGGGTTCGTCAACGTTAACTCCGATGTTACTCGGCGGCTTCGGTGACGGGCGCTTCGGCGACGAAGCCCTTCCAGCTCTTCATATAGGCCACGAACTTGGGGCTCAGCCCCTCGGCCGTGAGGTGCGCTTCGCTGACCGGCCGGGCGATCGGCTCGAAATCGGCGTCGGCCGCGTAGAGCCGCGGATAGTCGTGGTGCAGGATCGCGGCGCGGCCCAGGAACACGAAGTCCATGCCGCCCGCCAGGCAGGCGCGCACGTCGGCGCCGCTCATGACCTTGCCGGCGCAGCCGAGGCGGACCTCGCCGCGCGGCAGCTCGGCGAAATAGCTCATCAGGCTGCGGCCCTGATGCGCTTCCTCGTTGGGCTCCTTGGCGTAGTCCCACAGCGACAGGTCGAGGTAGTCGATCTGGCCCTCGGCCAGCAGCTCGCGGGCCAGCCCGACGATGTCCATCAGCTGCAGCTCGAACCGCTCCGGCGACAGCCGCAGGCCGAGCGTGAAGTCGGGCCTGCAGCGGGCGCGGACGCCGGCGATGATCTCCCGGATCACCCGGCCGCGGTTCTCCGGGCTGCCGCCATAACGGTCGGTGCGCTGGTTCAGCGCCTCGCTGAGGAACTGGCAGAGGATGTAGCTGTGCGCCCCGTGCAGCTCGACGCCGTCGAAGCCCGCCCGCTCGGCCCGGTGGGCGGCGGCCGTGAAGTCCTCGACCAGCTGCTCGACCTCGGCGGTCGAGAGGCCCCGCGCGCCGGTCTCGGCATTGTCGGAAGGCGCCACCGGCGCCTCGCCGATCAGGTCCTTGGGGCTGCGCATGCCGGCGTGGTGCAGCTGCACCGCGGCCCGCGAGCCATTGGCCTTGATGGCGCCGGCCAGCCGGGTCAGGCCGGGCAGGTGCTCATCGCCGAACACGCCGAGCTGGCCCGGGAAGCCCTGGCCGATCCGCTGCACGTGCGCCGCACAGGTCATGGTCAGGCCGAAGCCGCCCTCCGCCCGCTTCACCAGCCAGTGGAACTCCTCGTCCGACAGCACGCCGTCGGCATGGCTCTGCAGGTTGGTCAGCGGCGCGAGCGCGAAGCGGTTCTTCATCGCCGGCCCGCGGGTGAAGGCGAGCGGCTGCAGGATGTCCAGCAAGGCGAGGGTCCTCAAACGCTTGTTCGAGGGGTAGTCCTAGCCGAGCGGCGGGGCGGGCGCCACCGGCGCACCCGGCTCCGGCGGCGCAGAAATCGCCGGCTCGGCCTCAGGTTTACTGTCGAGCGCGATAGGCGCGGCCAGGATGGCCGGCGCCCTGGCCGACTCCAGCACCAGCCGCTTGTGCGGCGCGTCGAAGGTGACGGTGAACTGGGTCAGCACCGGCATGCCGATCAGGCCGGCGATCTGGTCGAAGCCGCCGACGCCGCCCTGCTGGCCGAGCAGCAGCACCTGCGGCCCGGCCACCATCACCTCGCCGAGGATCAGGCCGTCGCCCTTGGCCTGGCGGACCTTCGACTTGACGCCGGTGGTGCCCGCCGCGTCGCCGCTGATGACGTTGTCGCCGTACTGCAGGGCCAGCGCGTTGGCCTGTTCGAAGGCGGCGAACACCAGCACGTGGCTGGTCAGGCCGGTGTCGAGCCCGAACTCGCCCGGGTGGCCGTCCAGGGTCGCCGGCACATGGAACAGGCCGTGGAACTCGACCATCGGCAGGATGGTGGCGCCCTCGGGGATCTCATAGGCGTCCGGCCGGGTCAGCACGATCTGCCGGCCCGGCACGTCCATGGTCACCACGTAGCGCAGCAGCAGGCTCTTGCCGATCATGCCGTCGATGCGCGCCGGATGCGCCCAGCCGCCCGGCGGCATCAGGGCCAGCGACACCGGGCCGATGTCCAGCTCGCCCAGCCGCACGTCGGTGTCCGACACCGGCATGGTCTCGGCCTTGTTGATCTCCAGCAGCTTGGTGATCCCGGTGGCCTTGATGCCCTCCAGCGCCGCCTGCTGGCCGTCCATCAGCTCCATGCTGCCTGAGTCGAACTTGAAGCGGTGGGCTTCCCCACCGTTCAGCCGCACCTCGATCACCGGCGCCCCGAACACGAAGTCGACGATCGGCAGGACGACGCGGTCGGGCTGGACGGGCGCAGCGGCCGCCGCGCCGGCGAGCGTCGTCACCCCCACCGCCAGCAGCGCAATCCACAGGGTTCGGAACATGGCGCCAGTCGAGCGCGCGCCGCCCGCGCGGGTCAAGCTCGCCGGTGTCGCGGTAAGGGTTGGGGGCTTGGAGCGGATGAAGGGAATCGAACCCTCGTCGTGAGCTTGGGAAGCTCCTGCTCTACCATTGAGCTACATCCGCGAACCGGCGCGATCCTTAGCGGCTCGGCGGCCGGGCCTCAAGCGTCAGTCCTGCCGCTGGCCGGCCTGCACCGCGCGCAGCAGCCTGGCGACGGCCGGCGGCACGCCGCGCTTGAACGGCTTGTAGCGGTCGGCCGCGCGGTGCAGCCGGCCGCGCAGGTCGGCGGCAGCCTCCGGATAGGTGGCGGCGACGCTGTAGTTCTCCGCGCCCTGGGTCTCGTCGTAGAGCTGCAGGTAGCTGCCGATCTGCTCGAAGTTGAGGGTCAGGGATCGGTAGTAGGAGGCGGCGACGTACTTCCAGCGCTGGGTGCGGATGCCGATGACGTCCTCGTTGTTGAACAGCACGATCTCATCGCGCGCCGAAGGCGCGCCGGCCAGCCAGACCCGCGACTGGTCGACCCCGTCCAGCTCCACCCCGGCCGGCGGCGCCACGCCGGCCAGCGCGCACAGGGTCGGCAGGATATCGACCCCCGACAGGATGGCGTCGCTCCGCCGCCCCGGCTTCACCCGCCCCGGCGCCCAGACCAGGAACGGCACGCGGTAGCCGCCGTCGTCGGCCCCGCCGCCCTTGCGGCCGCGCAGCGGTCCCGCCGAACCCTCGAACCACGGCCCGTTGTCGGAGGTGAAGATCACGTAGGTGTCGCGCTCCAGCTTCAGGGTCCGCAGCCGGTCCATCAGCCGCCCGACCAGGGCGTCCAGCTCGCGCACCGTGTCGCCATAGGGCCCCTGTTTGGAGGTTCCCTTGAACCTGGCGTCCGGGTGCTCCGGCAGGTGCGGCGCGCTGAACGCCAGCTCCACGAAAAACGGCCGGTCCCTGGCCTGCTCGATAAAGCTCTCGGCGTGGGCCTGGAACTGCTGCTGCAGGGCCGCGTAGTCCACCGGCCCGCTGACGCCCTTGGGGTGCGCGGCGTCCGCCGCCCAGAGGCTGAGCGGGCTCATGTCGTGGCTGTAGGGGATGCCGAAATAGGCGTCGAAGCCGTAGGTGGTCGGCAGCCAGTCGGCGCCCTGGTGGCCCAGGTGCCACTTGCCGAACAGGCCGGACACATAGCCCGCGGGCTTCAGCGCATCGGCGATGGTCCGCTCGCTGTGCGGCAGCTTGCGGTCGTCGTCGGCGAAGATCACCTCGAAGCCCAGCCCCGTGCGCACTGGATAGCGCCCGGTCAGCAAGCCCGCCCGCGACGGCGTGCAGAGGTTGGCGGGCGCGTAGTAGGAGGTCGCGACCAGGCCCTCGCGCGCCATGCGGGCGAGCGCCGGCGTCGGGATCGCCCCGCCGTAGGGCTCGATGTCGCCATAGCCCAGGTCGTCGCAGAGGATGACGATGAAGTTCGGCGGTCGTCTGGCCGGCGCGGCGCGGGCCAGGCCCGGCAGGGCCGCGGCGGCCGCGCCGGCCTTCAGCAGATTGCGACGGTGCATGGGCGGCGTCCTCCCCGACAGCTCTGGGCGAGCTTAGCCGTGGGAGGACGCCAGACCCAAATCGCCTACCAGATGCGGACGCGCTCTTCCGGCGGCACGTAGAGCTTGTCGCCGGCCTTGACCCCGAACGCCTGGTACCAGCCGTCGATGTTCCGGATGGTGCCGTCGACGCGGTAGTAGGCCGGCGAGTGCGGATCGACGACGAGCCGCTGGCGCAGGGTCTCGTCGCGGATCTTCTCGCGCCACACCTGGGCCCAGCCGAGGAAGATGCGCTGGTCGCCGGTGAAGCCGTCGATCACCGGCGCCGGCTTGCCGTGCAGCGAGGCGTGGTAGGCGTCCAGCGCGAGGCTCAGCCCGCCCATGTCGCCGATGTTCTCGCCCATGGTCAGCTGGCCGTTGACGTGCGCGCCGGGCAGCGGCTCGAAGGCCGTGTACTGGGCGCCCAGACGCTTGGCCTGCACCTCGAACTTCGCCGCGTCCTCGGTGGTCCACCAGTCGCGCAGCACGCCGTCGCCGTCGGACTTGCGGCCCTGGTCGTCGAAGCCGTGGCTGATCTCGTGGCCGATCACCCCACCGATGCCGCCGTAGTTGACGGCCGGGTCGGCGTGCGGATCGAAGAACGGCGGCTGCAGGATGGCGGCCGGGAAGACGATCTCGTTGTTGACCGAGTTGTAGTAGGCGTTGACCGTCTGCGGGGTCATGCCCCACTCGGACTTGTCCACCGGCCCGTTCAGCCGCTTCACGTCGCGCCGCCACTCATAGGCCCCCGAGCGGAGCGAGTTGCCGTAGAGGTCGTCCGACGTCAGCTCCAGCGGGCCGTAGTCGCGCCACTTGGAGGTATAGCCGATCTTCACCGTGAACTTGGCGAGCTTCTCCAGCGCCTTGGCGCGGGTGTCGGCGGCCATCCAGGGGAGCTTCTCGATGCGGGCGTGCAGGGCGGTGCGGATGTCGCCCACCAGGGCGTCCATCTTGGCCTTGGATTCCGGCGGGAAGTAGCGGGCCACATAGACCCGGCCGACGCTCTCGCCCACCGCGCCGTTGGTGAAGGCCACCGCCCGCTTCCAGCGCGGACGCTGCTCGGGCTGGCCGCCCAGCTCGTGGTTGTGGAAGGTGAAGGCGGCGTCGACGAACCGCTTGGAGAGCATCGGCGCGGCGCTGTCGGCCACGTGGAAGGCCTGCCAGGCCTTCAGGGTCTCCAGCGGCGCGTCCGAATAGATCTTGGCGAACTTCGGGAAGGCGGTGTTGGTGGTCACCACCACGCGGTCGAAGGCCGGCAGCTCGGTGCCCGCCAGGTAGCGCTTCCACTCGAAGCCCGGCGTCAGCGCCTGCAGCTCGGCCAGGGTCATCGGGTTGTAGGTCTTGTCGCGGTCGCGCCGCTCGGCCCGGCTCCAGCTCGCCTGCGCCAGCTGGGTCTCATACTCCACGATGGCCTTGGCGCTGTCGGCCGGCTTCTCCCAGCCGATCATGGTCAGGACCTGCTCGACATAGGCCTGGTACTTGGCCTTCTTGTCGGCGAACGAGGCCTGCAGATAGTAGTCGCGGTCGGGCAGGCCCAGCCCGCTGGTCCCGGCATAGACGGCGTACTTCTGCGGGCTCTTCTGGTCGATGGAGATGCCGACGCCGAGGATGGTGTGGAAGCCGCCGAGGTTCGCCTTGCCCATCAGGGAGGTGAACTCATCCTTGGTCGTCACCGCCTTCACCTGCGCCAGTTCCGGCTCGATCGGCTTGGCGTCCAGCTTGTCGGCCAGGGCCTCGTTCATGAACGAGGCGTAGGCGGCGGAGATCTTGGCGGCGTCCTTGTCCTTGACCTTGCCGACCTTGGCGTCCTCGAGGATGGCGTGCACGCGGTTCTCCGACAGCACCGACAGGGCGTCGAAGTTGCCGTAGCGGGTCAGGTCCGGGGGGATCTTGGTCTTCTCGTCCCACTTGCCGTTGGCCCATTTGAAGAAGTCGTCGCCCGGCTTCACCGACGGATCGATGCCCGAGGCGTCGAAGCCCCAGGCGCCGTACCTGGGCGAGGCCAGCGAGGCGGCGGCCTCGGCCTTGGCCTTGGCGGCCGCGGCCGGCTTGGCGGCGGGCTTCGCAGTGGCGGCGACGCCGGCGCCGGCGGCCAGCGTCAGGGCGGCGATCGCCGCGGCGGACAGCAAATGGTTTCTCAAAAACGGCCTCATGACGCCCCGATCCTTACAGTTTCCCCGGCGGGCGGAGGAGGTTCCGCCCGCGCGGCCGCATCAAAGATGGAAATTCGAGCCCGACGCAAGCGTCGCCCTGCCGCAGCGACATCCTCGCCCCGACGGGCGGGGATTCAGGCCTCCGGCGGCAGCAGGCGCTCGTAGGTGCGGCGGATAACGCCGTAGCATTCGCAGGCCAGCTGCTCGAGGGCGGCGCGGTCGATGATGTCCACCACGCCGCGCCGATAGCGGATCGCGCCCTTCTCCTGCAGCGCGCGGGCCACGGCGGTCACCGTGGTCCGCTGCACGCCCAGCATGTCGGCCAGGAATTCCTGGGTCAGCGCGATGGTGTCGGTGGAGATGCGGTCGTGGCAGGTGAGCAGCCAGCGGCAGAACCGGGCCTCCACCGAATGCAGGGCGTTGCAGGCCACCGACTGGATGGCGTGGCCGAACAGCGCCTCGCCGTGGCGGTCGACGATCTCGCGGATGCGCGGGCTCTTCTGCCAGGCCTCGTGCATCTGGGCGGCGCTGATCCGCACTCCGCGGGTCGGCGTCTGCACGATGGCCCGCACCAGCGAGGCGCGCGGCGAGACGGCGGCGGGCAGGCCGAGCGCCCCCTCGCGTCCGATGGTGGCGCTCTCGATCGCCGCGCCGTTTTCCATCAGGGTCATCAGCGAGATGACCCCGTCGGTGGGGAAGTAGATGGTCTCGACCCGGTCGCCCGGATCGTAGAGCAGCTTGCCACGCTCCAGCTCCACCTGAGCCAGGTGGGGCGTCATCAGCCCTAGGTCTTCGGGAGGGAGTGCGGCCAGCAGCAGGTTTTGCAACGAGGAATTCGGCCTTTGCATCGGGGGTAGGAAACGTCGGCGTACGGCTTCGGTTTCCTAGTTATCGATGCAATCCGGCAAAGACTGTCGAGTACTCGACACTTCCCGCTAGATATCGGCCAAAACCCAGAAAAGATTGGGGGTCAAATCCAGAATTGTGGGTTTTCGGCGCCTGCTGAGAATGTCGACGATCCGACGTAACTATATCTGAGGCGCGTTCAGCCGCCCGAATCAGGACCGTCTTACCTTTTGATGGCGTGGAATCGGTCCTCTCAACTATTCGGACGCGTAGAGCTGCAAATGAGTTGCGGGCCTCCCCGCCCCTGGCGCGGGAGCCGGACGGGTTTCTGGCGGCCCGTTCAGTTATTCTGCAGCGCCGGGCGGTCGCCCGATGGGCTAGAAACCGCAAATGACAGTGAAGCCACTCCGCGCCGCCGCGCCCGCGCTCGCAGCCCTGCTGATCGCGGCGCCGATCGCGCCGGGGGCGCTGGCCGCCACGCCCGCCCCGAAGGTCTCGATCCAGACCTACGCCCAACTGAAGACCCCGCTGCCCTATCCCTATGACGAGGCGCTGTCGGCCAAGGCCACCAACGCCGCCGTGGCCCGCGCCCGGGCCCGGGCGCTGAAGGCCCACAAGCTGCTGATCATCGACCTGGGCGGCAACTGGTGCGGCGATTGCCGGGTGCTCACCGGCACGCTGGAACTGCCGGAGATGAAGGCCTTCGTGGACCGCCACTACGAGGTGGTCGAGGTCGACGTCGGCCGCTTCGACAAGAACCTGCAGGTGCCCGGCGCCTACGGCATCCACAAGCGGCTGGAGGGCGTGCCGGCCCTGCTGATCGTCGATCCGAAGACCAACAGGCTGCTGGACCGCGGACGCGAGTCCGCCCTGCAGGACGCCCGCTCCATGACCCCCCAGGCGCTGGCCGACTGGCTGGCCCAGTGGCCGCGCTGACCGGCCCGGCTTGACCCGCGGTCCCGCGCGGGTGTGGAGTTTGGGTCCAGTTCACGGCCGGAAGGCGCGTCAGATGACTGAGCTTCCTCCCCATCGGGCCATCAAATCCATCAACGACCAGCTCGACGAGGAGCTGGACGACACCTTCCCCGCCAGCGATCCGCCGAGCCTCACCCAGCCGGCCGGCGACGCCCGCAAACGCCAGCGCGAGGAAGAGCCGCCGAAGCAGGACGACTGACCGCCTCTCCCCCGCGCGCCGCGCAGGCTGTCAGTCCGAAATGGAAGAGGCCCCCTCCCAATGGCGAGGGAGGGGGCCTCCAGGGAAGCCTAGACGCTGAGGGACGGGGGGTTCGCGCCGCGGCTTCCCACTACCCTTAGGGGGACGGCCCCAAGGGCGTTTCGGGTGGCGTTTCGGATCAGCCGTGGGCGCTGAGCGCCGTCTGGCTGGTGGTCACCACATTGCCGGACACCGTCAGGTCGCGCGGCGCCAGGTGCAGCACGCGGCGCGCGCCGCCGGCCGTGCGGACCAGCACGCTCTTCACCGTGCCGTTGGCCGAGCGCTGGACGCGGGTGATCGTGCCGATCGTCGTGCCGCTGGCCGTCTGCACCGTCTGGCCGGCCGTCAGGCTGCGGGGCGCGAGATGCAG
>JAQGIV010000080.1 GCA_028290945.1 Phenylobacterium sp.
TGCAGCTTCAGAGCGCAGGCCCCGCCGGCGATCTGCTCGACCAGGGCCTCGGGCAGGCTGGCGTTGCCTTTGCCCGAGAAGCCGATGTTCATCGGGAAGGCCTCGGCGGCCTCGATCATCCGGGCGAGGTGCCAGGGGCCCGGCGTGGCGGTGGTGGCTTTCGTGCCGGTGGCCGGCCCTGTGCCGCCGCCCAGCATGCAGGTGACGCCACTCATCAGCGCCTCTTCGATCTGCTGGGGGCAGATGAAGTGGATGTGGCAGTCCATGGCCCCGGCGGTGAGGATCTTGCCCTCGCCGGCGATGGCCTCCGTGCCTGGGCCGATGACGATGTCGACGCCGGACTGGGTATCGGGATTGCCGGCCTTGCCGATGGCGACGATGTGGCCGTTCTTGAGGCCCACATCGGCCTTCACGATCCCCCAGTGGTCGACGATCAGGGCGTTGGTGATAACCGTGTCGACCGCGCCCTCCGCGCGGGTCGCCTGGGACTGGCCCATGCCGTCGCGGATCACCTTGCCGCCGCCGAACTTCACCTCCTCGCCGTAGGTGGTGAAGTCCTGCTCGACCTCGACGAAGAGCTCGGTGTCGGCCAGCCGCACCCGGTCGCCGACGGTGGGGCCGAACATGTCGGCGTAGGTGGCCCGCGAGATCGGCGCGGGCATGTCAGAGGTCGCCCATCACGGCCTGGCGGAAGCCGAAGACCCGGCGCGCGCCGCGCAACGGCACCAGGCTCACCTCTCGCGCCTGGCCGGGCTCGAAGCGCACCGCCGTGCCGGCGGCGATGTCGAGGCGCAGCCCGCGCGCGGCGGCGCGATCGAAGTCCAACGCCGGATTGGTCTCGAAGAAGTGGTAGTGGCTGCCCACCTGGATCGGCCGGTCGCCGGTGTTGGCGACCCGCAGGGTGACCACCGGCTGCCCGGCGTTGAGCTCGATGTCGCCCTCGGCGGCGATCACCTCGCCGGGGATCATCGCGGCGTCCGGGCGCGATAGGCCCGCCATCCGCCCCAACCCGCCAGCGTCGCGATGAGCGCCAGCAGCGCCAGGTGATCGGGCTCGGTCAACAGGTGATGCAGGCCCTCGCCCAGGGTCATTCCGTCGTGGCCACCCGGGTGGGCCATGGCGGCGCCGGGCAAGAGCGCCAGGGCGGTCAGCGCGGTCAGGACTGCGGTCTTCTTCATGGCCATCTCTCCTCAGCGGATCGGATAGTGGACGGTCACCAGCTTGGAACCGTCCGGGAACGTCGCTTCCACCTGCACGTCGGGGATCATCTCGGCGACGCCCTCCATCACCTGGGCGCGGGCGATGACGTGGGCGCCGGCCTCCATCAGGTCCGAGACCGTGCGGCCGTCGCGGGCGCCTTCGACCACGAAGTCGGTGATCAGGGCGACGGCTTCCGGGTGGTTCAGCTTGACCCCGCGGGCCAGGCGCCTGCGCGCCACCTCGGCGGCCATGGCGACCAGCAGCTTGTCCTTCTCGCGGGGGGTCAGGTTCATGGCTGGCCTCAGACGCCCCAGACTCGCGGGCAGGGCTCACCGTCCCGCAGGATGGCCAGGGACGGCAAGAGGGTCTTGCGCAAGGCCTGGCCGTCGGGCGCCGCCAGCCGGCAGAACAGCTTGCCGTCGAAGGCGCTGGCGGCGCCAAGGTCTCCCACGGCGTGGCGCAACGGGGCCAGGAACCGCTCCGCGTCGGCCGCGACCAGCAGGATCGCGGCGAAGGCCGCGGCCCCCGCCAGCAACGGCGCGCGCGCAGCCACGGCGGCGACCGGGCCCTCCAGCTTCAGGTCGTCGGCGAACACCAGCCGCCCGGCCCGGCGGATGCGCCAGCGGTCGGTGATCGATCCCCACTGCACGGTCTCGCCCATGGCGGTGCGGCCGAGGATCACCGCCTCTACCGCCAGCAGCCGGGCGTCCGCGGCCAGATCGGCGTCGAGCCGGCGGCTGAGCGCGCCGCCATTGAAGAGGATGGTCTCCTGCGGCAGCCAGTCGAGGCGGGCGCCGTCGCCCACCGCCAGCGAAACCTGGCTTTCGGCCTGGCCGTCGCGAGCGCGGTAGATCCTCTCGCAGGCCTGGGTGGAGAGCGTCAGCGCCGCGCCCGCCTGGACCTCGGCCCGCCAGCTCATCCGGTCGCCCCCGGTCAGTCCGCCGGCGGTGTTGATCAGCACGGCCTGCAGGCCGCGGGCGGCATGGTCGGTCGGCAGGCGGATCTTGGCGCAACCATCGTGGTACAGCCGCGACAGCCGGGTCAGCCCCGCCTCGGCGCGCACCTCGATCCGGCCCGCGCCTTGCGCCCGCTGCAGCGGGACCGGTCGGGCGGCCGAGGCGGCGAGATCCTGGATCACCGGGCGACCCTGCGGACGCGGCCGGGGTTCTGTCCAGAGGCGCCGTGCGCCCGGCGGGCTCTGCGCCAGGGGCGCCGCATTCTCAGGCGCCCCCATGCGCCGCCGAAAGACGATCGCCGTTCGGACGGCGGCCCGCCGCGGTTTCCGCGCGCCTGCGAAAGGCCGCGGCGCTAAGCTCCGCGGGATTGGGAGGGTGGAGATTGCGCGCCAGTGCAGACCCGGTCGAGGCGGCGGAGGCGCAGGTCCTCGCCCGCCCCGGCAGCGCCGACAGCTGGCTGGCCCTGGCCGAGGTCCACCGGCAGGCCGGCCGGCCCCAGGCGGCGCTGGCGGCCTGTGACGCCGGGCTGACGGCGGTCCCGCGATCCGCGGCCCTGCTGGCGGCCAGGGGCGAGGCGCTGCGGCTGCTCGGGCGTCCGGGCGAGGCCGGCGAGGCCTTCCGACAGGCCCTCGATGTTGAGCCGGGACAGGACGGCGCCGGCTTCGGCCTGGCGCTGCTGGCCGTGGAGGCCGGCGACGCCCAGGCCGCGCACGACCGCCTCGCGCCGCTGCGCGCGGTACAGCCGGATCGCCCGCAGGTGCTGTGGCTGGCCGCGCGGATCGCGCTGCTGGCCGGCCGGGCGCAGGACGCGGCCCGGGACCTCGAACGCCTGCTCGCGAGCCCGCTCCCGGCGGAGCGGCAAGCCGACGCCCGGCTGCTGCTGTCGGAGGCCTACGACCAACTCGGCGATCATACCGCCGCCTTCGCGGCCGCGGCTGCGGGCAAGGCCATCCAGCGCCGGCTGTATGCGCCGCAGGCCAGGGCGCGCGAGGGCATAGAGGCGCGGCTCGAACGGCTCGACGCCTGGTTCCGGGCCGCCGATCCGGCGCCGTGGCGCACGCCGCCGCCGCCAGGCGCCCGGCCGGCGCCCGGCCACGTCTTCCTGGTCGGGTTCCCGCGGTCGGGGACCACCCTGCTGGAACAGGCGCTGGCTGGCCATCCTGAGGTCGCGGCGCTGGAGGAAGCGCCGACCCTGGCCGCGGCGCATGACGCCTTCCTGACCTCCGCCGAAGGCCTTCAACGGCTGGCGGAGCTCGGCGCTGCCGAGGCGCAGGCCTGGCGGGCCCGCTACTGGGCCGAGGTGGCGGCCCATGGCGTGGAGGTCGCCGGCAAGCTGTTCCTCGACAAGGCCCCGGCGGCCACCGAGGACCTGCCGCTGGTGGCCAAGCTGTTTCCCGACGCCAAGGTGCTGTTCGCGATCCGCGATCCCCGCGACGTGGTGCTGAGCTGCTTTCGCCAGAACTTCCGCATGAACGCCATGACCTACGCCTTCACCGACCTGGCGGAGACCGCCGCCTGCTACGACGCCTGTTTCGCCCTGGCCGACACCTATCGCCAGCGGCTGCCGCTCGATCTGCTGGAGGTCCGGCACGAGGATTTGCTGGCCGACTTCGAAGGCGGCCTCACGCGGATCTGCGGCTTCGTCGGCCTCGATCTCCAGCCTGCGATGCTCGATGTGGCGGCCACTGCCCGGCGGCGCGCGGTGCGCACGCCCAGCGCCCCGCAGGTCCGCCTGGGCCTGAACAGCCGCGGCCTCGGCCGCTGGCGGGCCTATGCGCGGCCGCTGGCGCCCGTCCTGCCGCGTCTGCAGCCCTGGGTGACGCGGTTCGGCTATCCCGACTGATGCAAAATGGCGCGGAGCGTGTCCGCTCCGCGCCAGTCGTGCTCCGGGGGAAGAGACCCGGGGACTTGGCCCCGGGCGGAGGGTCGTCAGTAGCGGAAGCGCAGGCCGAAGAAGACCTGGCGGCCGTTCTCGTAGACGGCGCGCGGCTGGGTCTTGCTCAGCGCATAGTATTTCAGCTTCTCGTTGGTCAGGTTCAGCCCATCCAGGGTCAGCGACAGGTTGGAGCTGACCTTGACGCTCAGCGAGCCGTCCAGCGAGCCGTAGTTGTCCTGGTTCTCGGCCGCGCTGCGGTCCAGGCCCACGAAGAAGTGCGAGCGGTAGGTGTAGGCCAGCCGCGCGCTCACCCGGTCGTGCTCGTAGTAGCCCACCAGGTTGTAGGTGACCTTGGAGGTGCCGACGAGCGGATGGCCGTCGGCGTCCTTGGAGTCCACGTAGGTGAAGTTGGCCTGGAAGCCGAAGTCGTAGGGCAGCGGCTGCTGCACCTGCAGCTCGATGCCCTTGACCTCGCCGCTGGTGTTGACCGGCGAGGAGATCGAATAGGTCGAGAACACCTGCGTGGTCGGCCGCGACAGGAAGGAGTTGAGGTAGACCGCGTTGGAGGTCCCGAAGGCCACGTAGGACGAGATGTCGTCATAGAAGACACTGATCGCCGCCAGCGAGCTCGGGCCGTAGTACCACTCGAGCGCCGCGTCGTAGACCGCCGCCTTGATCGGCTTGAGGTTCGGGTTGCCGCCGTTGCCGGTCAGCGTCGTGTCGGTGAGCGAAACGGTGCCGCCGAGCGCGCTGAAGTCCGGCCGCGCCAGGGTCTCGGCCGCCGAGACCCGCAGCGCCACCTTGTCGGTGAGGTCGAGGGTCAAGTTCAGGCTCGGCAGGATGTCGAGATAGTCGTGGCTGACCTTGTTCACATAGAACGGCCCATAGGCCGAGCTGGTGATGTCGCCGGCGTGGGTCCCCGACGGATCGGAGACGTTGACGAAGGAATTCTCCTTGGTGTCGACCACGCGGACGCCGATGTTGCCGCGCCAGCCGTCGCCGCCGAGCCGGGCCATCACATAGCCGGCGTAGCTCTTCTCGCTGACCTTGAAGGTGCCTGGCCAATAGTAGTTCTGCGGCTGCACGATGGCCGAGATCGGTCCGTGCACGCCGTCCCGGATGCCGTTCAGGATATTGACGATCGTCCCCGGGTTGCCGTGGATCGGGACCAGCAGGCCCGGGATGCCCAGGTCGCCGGCATTGAAGCCGGAGGGATAGGGCGCCGGATTGGTGGCGGAGAAGGGCTGAGCGGGCGAGGTCCAGCACTGTCCGTCGGCGCCCAGCGAGCAGCCGCGGTCCCAGCCGGTCACGTCGCGCTTGTGGTCGGACACGCGGATGCCGAACAGCACCTGCTTGATGGCCGCGTGGTCCACGTCCCAGACGCCGTCGAGCTTGGCGTACTTCTCCTCGTCCACGGACTTGAAGGTCTCGTTCCAGGCCCAGTCGTTGGCCAGGCCCGCCGGGCTCTGCGGATTGATGTTGGTGGGCGTCACGGAGAAGCCGTTGCCCGACGGCGCGTAGGAGATGGCCGTCGCCGCATCGACCTCGTAGGCCGGCTCCGTCGGGGTGTCGCCGACGCCGCGGGTGTAGCCCACCTGGCCGTGCAGGGTGAGGTTGTCGCTGACGTGGTAGTCGCCGTCGAGGTTGACGTAATAGCTCTCGCCGGAGGCGTCGGGGCGGATGATGTTGTCCACCACCAGGCCGTTCACCGGCGTGCCGGCCGGGCCGATCAGCGGGAAGGCCGCGGCCACCAGGGTGTTGTCGCGCACCGTGAAGCTGGTCGGCGAGTTGTTGTTGATCTCGTTGGAGCCCCAATACATGTAGTTGTAGTTCTGGTTGCTGGCGTTCAGCTTCGAATAGAAGCCGGTCAGCCGGGCCTCGAACTTTTCATTGGGGCGCCACTGCAGGGCGATGTCGCCGCCCTTGCGCTTGCGCTCCTGCTCGAACAGCGTCGAACCGATCAGGGTCGGCGCCCAGACGCCCACCAGCTCCGGATGCCTCACGCCGGTCGCGGAGCCCGCGCCGATCTGCGTGTAGCCGAGGGTTTCCTGGCCATAGCGGCGCACCGACCGCTCCTCGTAGAAGCCCTGGATCAGGGCCCCGAAGGTGCCGGTGGGGTTCTGCCAGGCCAGCAGGCCGCTGACCTGCGGCTTGTTTTCCTTGGTGAGCGAGTTCCAGACCCCCTGCACCGAGCCCTGGAAGGAGATCGGCTGGTGGAAGCTCAGCGGCTGGCGGGTGACGATATTGATCGCGCCGGCGACGCCGCCTTCCAGCAGCGAGGCGTCCTGGCTCTTATAGACCAAGGTCTGCTGGACCATTTCGGAGGGCAGCAGGGTGAAGCTGACGCTGCGCCCGACGGTCGAGAACTGATCGAGGATGAACCAGTCGCCGGTGGAAATCGCGTGACCGTCGACGGTGACCTGCGTCAGGCTCGGCGACGTGCCGCGGATGCTGACCCGATCGTTCTCGTCGAACCCGCCCTCGCCGCTGGCGGCCGAGGTGGTGTTGACCCCCGGGATGCGCTGCAGGGCGTCGGCGACGTTCTTGTCCGGAAGCTTGCCGATGTCGTCGGCCGAGATGGCCTCGACGTGGTCGTCGCTGGTCCGCTTGATCTCGATCGCCCGCTCCAGCGATTCGCGGATGCCGGTGACCACCACCTCGCTCACCGCGTTCGGCGGCGGTGCGGCCAGCGCGGGACTCGCGCAGGCCAAGGCCGCGGCGCTGACCGTGCCGATCAGGATTCGTCTACGAAGGTCCATGGCTCTTTTCCCCATCCGGACCGCGTTCTCCGCCGGTCCGCCCTAGCTCCATTCCGATACCAAAGCGGACAGCCATGGCGCCAATCAGCAGTCCACACGCTTTCCAGCCACGAAGCTGTCATAATGTGACCGAGCGATGCAAGCCCAAAATAAGGCCTATGACAGACCAATTAGAAATTGATATGCAAATGGTCCTATGGCGTGGCATGAACCAGCCCCGCACCCTGCGATCGGCGAGGAGAGCCTAGGTGACGTCGTTCTCGAAACTCATCGGTCCGCTCGATGACCAGAACCGCGCGCCGCTCTACCAGCAGTTCCGCCGCGCCCTGCGCGACGCCATCGAGGACAATCGCCTGGCCGCCGAGGAAGCGCTGCCGCCGGAGCGCGAGCTGGCCGAGGAGTTCGGCGTCTCGCGCATCACCATCCGCAAGGCGCTCGACGCCCTGGTGAGCGAGGGCATGCTGACCCGCCGGCAGGGGGCCGGCACCTTCGTCGCCGCCCGCGAGGAGAGCCGCGTGGAGAAGAGCTTCTCCAAGCTGTCCTCGTTCTCGGAAGACATGATCTCCCGCGGCCGCAAGCCGGAAAGCGCCTGGCTCAGCCGGGCGGCCGGCACGGTGACGCCGGAGGAGGCCCTGACCCTGGGCCTCAGCCCGGGCACCTCGGTCTACCGGTTCAAGCGCATCCGCTACGCCGACGGCGAGCCCATGGCCCTGGAGCATTCCACCATCGCCGGCTTCTGCCTGCCCAGCGAAATGGCGGTGGGCGAGTCGCTCTACGAGGCGCTGGACCGGCATTCGGCGCGGCCGGTCCGCGCCCTGCAGCGGCTGCGCGCGGTGCTGTTCACCGGCGAGCGCGCCAAGCTGCTGGGCGTCGAGGACGGCGCGCCGGGCCTGTTCATCGAGCGCCGCGGCTTCCTGAAGGACGGCCGGACCGTCGAGGTCACTCAGTCCTACTACCGCGGCGACGCCTACGATTTCGTCGCCGAGCTGAACACCTCGGCGTCCTGACGTTGCGCGAGGCGATCTTGGCCAGCGTCAGCCCCTCCCCGCCGGACCGGCCGCCCACCAGGGCGTCCGAGACGCGGATGTTCCGCGAGGCCGCCGAGGCGCCCGAGGCTATCCGCCGGCAGCTGCAGGCCAACGCCGCCGTGCTCAAGCTGCTGGCCGCGCGGCTGCGGGACCAGCCGCCGCGCGCCGTGGTCACCCTGGGCCGCGGCAGCTCCGACAACGCCGCCACCTACGCCCGCTACCTGATCGAGACGCGGCTCGGCCTGGTGACCGCCTCGGCGCCGCCGTCGGTGAGCTCGGTCTATGACGCCGCGCCCGACATGACCGGCATGCTGTGCCTGGTCATGTCGCAGTCCGGCCGCAGCCCCGACCTGCTGGCCGCGGCCCAGGCGGCCTCGACCGCCGGCGCGCTGGTGGTGGCGCTGGTGAACGACGCGGATTCGCCGCTGGCCGGCCTCGCCGACGTGACCGTGCCGCTGCTGGCCGGGCCGGAGATCAGCGTCGCGGCCACCAAGTCCTTCCTGGCGACGCTCAGCGCCACCGCCCAGCTGGCGGCCCTGTGGCTGGGCGACGCGGCGCTGCTGGCGGCGCTCGACGCCCTTCCCGACCACCTGCACGCCGCCTGGGCCCAGGACTGGAGCCCGGCCATCGCGCCGTTGGCCGAGGCCCAGGACCTCTATGTGCTCGGCCGCGGCGTGGGCTTCGGCATCGCCCAGGAGGCCGCCCTGAAGCTGAAGGAGACCTGCGGCCTGCACGCCGAGGCGCTGAGCAGCGCCGAGGTGCGGCACGGCCCGATGGCGCTGATCGGGGCCGGCTTCCCGGTGCTGGCCTTCGCCCAGGACGACGAGACCCAGGCCGGCGTCGAGGCGGTGATCGAGGCCTGCCTGGCCCAGGGCGCGGCGGTGATCAAGGCCGGTGGCGGCGATCAGCCGGGCGCCCTGCGGCTGCCCAGCGCGCCGGCCCATCCGCTTGTCGAACCGATACTTTTCACCCAGAGCTTCTACCGGATGGCCTGTCAGCTGGCGGTGACCCGCGGCTTCGATCCGGACCGGCCGCCGCACCTGAAGAAAGTGACCGAGACCCGCTGATGGACGCTGTCCTGCTCAACGGCCGGGTGCTGACCGATGCAGGCCTCGAGGAGGGTCTGGCGGTGCGGCTGAGCGGCGGGCGGATCGCCGCCGTGGGGCCCGCCGCCGAGATCGCCGACGACGCCCAGCCGCGCGACCTGGCCGGCGGCCTGCTGCTGCCGGGGTTCATCGACCTGCAGGTCAACGGCGGCGGCGGCGTGCTGTTCAACGACGCGCCGTCCGCCGACAGCATCGCCGCCATCGGCGAGGCGCACCGGCGGTTCGGCACCACCGGCTTCATGCCCACCCTGATCAGCGACGAGCTTTCGGTGGTGGAGACCGCCATGGCCGCCGCCCGCGAGGCGATCGCCCGCGGCGTCCCGGGCGTGCTCGGCGCGCACATCGAGGGGCCGTTCCTCAGCCCCCGCCGCAAGGGCATCCACGAGCTCAGCAAGCTGCGGCCCATGGACGAGGCGGCCTTCCGCATCCTCACCTCGCTGGGGGCCGGCAAGACGCTGGTCACCCTGGCCCCCGAAACCACCAATCCGCAGATGATCGCCCGCCTGGCCAAGGCCGGCCTCGTGGTCTCCGCCGGCCACTCCAACGCCTCCTACGCCACGATCCGCGCCGCGCTGGATCACGGCCTGACCGGCTTCACCCACCTGTTCAACGCCATGGCCCCCCTGACCAGCCGCGAGCCGGGCGTGGTGGGCGCGGCGCTGGAGGACATCGACAGCTGGTGCAGCCTGATCGTCGACGGCCGCCATGTGGATCCGGTGGTGCTGAAGATCGCGCTGCGCTGCCGCCCGTGGAACCGCTTCATCCTGGTCACCGACGCCATGCCCTCGGTGGGTGCGGCCAGCAAATCCTTCGTCCTGCAGGGCAAGACCATCACCGTGAAGGGCGGCGTCTGCGTCGACGAGCACGGCACGCTGGCCGGCTCCGACCTCGACATGGCCAGCGCCGTGCGCAACGCCGTGCGGATGCTGGGCCTCGACCTGGCCGAAGCCGCGCGCATGGCCAGCCGCTACCCGGCGGAGTTCCTGGGCCTCGGCGACGAGCTCGGCCGCATCGCGCCGGGATATCGCGCCGACCTGGTGCTGGTGGACGACGACGTGCAGGTGCTGGACACCTGGATCGCCGGCCGCGACAGCGCCGCCGACGCCGGCCAGGCGGGGCGCATCCGGCATGGCTAGGCCGGGCGGCGTCATCGGCTTGGCGGTGGGGCTCTGGCTGGGCCTCGCGGGCGTGTCCGCCGCGCAGACCGTAAATGTCATCCCCGAGCCGCTCTCAGCCGAACGCCTGACCGGCGCCGGCCTGCGGATCGCCGACGGCGTGCCGATCGTCGCGCCGCGCGGCGACGCCGGCGCCCTGGCCGCCGCCCGCTACCTGAGCGCCCTGCTGCAGCGGACCCGGGGCCTGACCCTGCCGGTGCAGGCCGATGCGCCGGCGACCGGGCCCGCCATCCGCATCGCCCGCGCCGCCGCGCCGGCCGGCGAGGGTTACGCCCTGGCGGTCGCCGGCGGCCACGCCGACATCACCGCCGCCGACGACGCGGGCCTGTTCTACGGCGCGGTCACGCTCTGGCAGCTGATCACCGCCGACGGCGCTCGCGGGCCGGCCGAGATCGCCGCCGTGAGGATCGCCGACGCCCCCCGCTTCGCCTGGCGCGGGCTGATGATCGACTCGGCCCGCCACTTCCAGTCGCCGGCCGAGATCGAGCGGATCATCGACGCCATGGCGGCCCACAAGCTCAACGTGCTGCACTGGCACCTCACCGACGACCAGGGGTGGCGGCTGCAGATCAAGAAGTATCCGCGGCTGACCGGCGTCGGCGCCTGGCGCAGGCCGCCGGCCGGGTCGCCCGACGGGACCGCGCGCTACGGCGGCGTCTACAGCCAGGCCGAGGTCCGCCGGATCGTCGCCTATGCCGCGGCCCGCCACGTGACCATCGTGCCGGAGATCGAGATGCCGGGGCATGCGGTCTCCGCCCTGCTCGCCTATCCGCAGTTCGGCGCGGGCGCGAAACCGCCCGCCGCGGCCCAGACCCAATGGGGCGGGTTCCCCTACGTCTACAGCCCCAGCGACCGGACCTTCGGCTTCCTCGAGGACGTGCTGACCGAGGTCATGGCCCTGTTCCCCGGCCGCTTTGTCCACGTGGGCGGCGACGAGGTGGCCCGCGAGCGCTGGAACGCCTCGCCCGAGGCGCAGGCCCGGCTGCGCGCGCTGGGCGTCACGGACCCCGCCGCCCTGCAGGCCGACTTCACCAAGCGCATCGCCGGCTTTCTCGAGGCGCATGGCCGCCGCCTGGTGGGCTGGGACGAGATCCTCGGCGGCGAGCTGCCCGGCGACGCCGTGGTCACCTCCTGGCATGGGGTGGACGGCGCCCTGGCCGCCGCCGCCAAGGGCCATGACGCCGTGCTGGCGCCGGCCCCGGTGATGTACTTCGACAACTGGCAGGCGCAGGCGGCCGACGCCCCGCCCGGCCGCGGCTTCCTGGTCAGGCTGCAGGACGTCTATGCCTTCGAACCGGCGCCCGCGACCCTCGCCCCGGCCGTCGCCGCCCACATCCTGGGCCTGCAGGGCAACGTCTGGACCGAGCACGTGCGCACCGAGGCGCAGCTCGAGGCCATGGCCTTCCCGCGCATCCTGGCGGTGGCCGAGACCGGCTGGAGTGCGCCAAACCGCAAGGATTGGACCGGCTTCCTCAACCGGCTGCCCGCCGACGTCGGTCGCCTCGACGCGCTCGGCATCCGCGCGGACCGCAGCGCGCTCGCCGCGCCCCGCCCGCTGCCCGCCGCGAGCCGCGCCAGCCAGGAGCTGCGGCTCTGCAACGACAAGCTGGCCCTCAACCTGGAAGGTGCGGGGCCGGCGCATCGGACCTATCTGATCAACCCGCAGGACCCCTGCTGGATCTGGGCCGGCGCCGATCTGGAGGGGGTGCGCCGGGTCACCGTCGACTTCGCGCGCCTGCCGTTCAACTTCGGCCTCGACGCGGCGCACAACACCGTCCTGCTGCATCCGCCGCGCACGCCCAGCGGCGAGATCGAGGTGCGCCAGGACAGCTGCACGGCCGATCCGATCGCGGTGGCGGCCCTGCCCCCCGGCGGGCCGGGTGGCCGCGGCGCGGTCACCCTGAAGCTGCCGCCGCGCAGCGGCCGGCACGACCTCTGCTTCACCTTCACCGGCCGCAGCTTCGATCCCACGCCGGCCCTCGGCCAGGTGCGGCTGGAGACCGCGCCGTGAGCGGGCTGGTCCTCACCTCGCCGCTGGCCGGTTGGGCCGCACCGCTCGAAGAGACGCCCGATCCCGTCTTTGCCGAGAAGATGATGGGCGAGGGCCTGGCCATCGACCCGACCGGGGAGGCGCTGTTCGCGCCCTGCGCCGGCGTGGTGATCAAGGTCCACGCGGCGCGCCACGCCGTGACGCTCAGGGCCGACAACGGCGCCGAGATCCTGCTGCATGTGGGCCTGGAGACCGTGGCCCTGGGCGGCGAAGGCTTCGAGGCGCATGTGGGCGACGGGCAAAGGGTGGCGACCGGCGACCGGCTGGTCAGCTTCGACCTCGACCTCCTGGCCGGCCGCGCGGAGAGCCTGATCAGCCCGGTGCTGGTCACCAACCCCGAGGCCTTCCAGGTGCGCGTGCTGCGCACCGGCTGCGAGGTGGCGGTGGGCGACCCGATCCTGCAGCTGGTCGCCACGGACGCCGGCCAGGCCGCCCATTCCGCCGGCGGGGCGTCCGCCTCGCGCCGGGTCCGCGTCACCCATCCGCACGGCCTGCACGCCCGCCCCGCCGCCCAGATCGCGGTGGAGGCCAAGCGCGCGGCGGGCGAGGTCGAGCTGGTGCTGGGCGAGGCCCGCGCCAATGCCCGCAGTCCGGTGGCGATCATGACCCTGGGCGTCGGCGCCGGCGACGAGATCGCCATCCACGCCACCGGCCCGGGCGCCGAGCAGGTGGTGGCCGCCATCGTCGCCGCGGTCGAGCGCATCAACGCCGCCCCGGCGCCGGCGGCCGAGGTCGCCGTCGCGGCGGCGCCCGCCGACCCATCGGACGGCATGATCGGCGGCGTGCGCGGCTCCCCCGGCCTGGCCATCGGCCCCGCCTGGCGGCGGGCCGTCCAGGCCGCGCCGGTCTCCGAGTCGGCGGCCGGCTTCGCCGAAGAGGCCGCCGCCCTCGACGCCGCCCTAGCCGCCGCCGCAACGGCTCTCCAGGCGCGGCGTGGCCGGCTGGCCGGCGACGCGCGCGCCATTGTCGAAGCCCATCTCGCCCTGCTGGAGGACCCGGACCTGCGGACCGCCGCCGGGGATCGGCTGGCGCGGGGCGCCAGCGCCGGCGTCGCCTGGCGCGACGCCATCGGAGCCGGCGTGGACGCGCTGCAGCGCTCCGGCGACGCGCGGCTCGCCGAGCGGGCGCTGGACCTGCGCGACCTCGAACAGCGGGTGCTCTGGCGCCTGGCCGGGCGCGAGCCCGAGCGCGCCGCCCCGCCGCCGGGCGCCATCCTGATCGCCGAGGACCTGCTGCCCAGCGACCTCGCCGGGCTCGAAGGCCTCGCCGGCCTCTGCACGGCGGGCGGCGGACCCACCTCGCACGTGGCGGTGCTGGCCGCGGCCATGGACATCCCGGCCCTGGTGGCCGCCGGCCCCGCCGTGCTCGGCGTGGCGGATGGACAGACCGTGATCCTCGACGCCGACGCCGGCCGGCTCGATCCCGCGCCCGACGCCGCCCGCCTGCAGGCCGCGCGCGCCGAGCTGGCCGCCCGCAAGGCCGCCGACCTCCAAGCCCTGGCGACCGCCGCCGAACCCTGCCTTACCGCCGACGGCCTGCGCATCGAGGTGTTGGCCAATGTCGGCGCCGTGGCCGACGCACGCCTGGCGGCGCGCAACGGCGCGGAGGGCTGCGGCCTGCTGCGCACCGAGTTCCTGTTCCTCGATCGCGACACCCCGCCCTCGGAAACCGAGCAGGCGGCCCGCTACCGCGAGATCGCCGGGGCGCTCGCCGGCCCCATCGTCATCCGCACCCTGGATATCGGCGGCGACAAGCCCGCGCCCTATCTGGCCCTGCCCGCCGAGGAGAACCCGGCGCTCGGCCTGCGCGGCGTGCGGGTCAGCCTGCGCCGGCCGGACCTGCTGGCGACGCAGCTGCGCGCCATCCTGCAGGCGGCGCCGGCCGGCCGCTGCCGGATCATGGTCCCGATGGTCGCCAGCCTTTCAGAGCTGCAGGCCGTGCGCCGCAGCCTCGCCGGGGAAGCCGCGGCCCTGGGCTGCGAGGTCCCGCCGCTCGGCGTGATGATCGAGACCCCGGCGGCGGCGGCCACCGCCGACCTGATCGCCGCGGCGGCCGACTTCCTGTCCATCGGCACCAACGACCTGGCGCAGTACACCCTGGCCATGGACCGCGGCCACCCGGCGCTGGCCGCCGAGGTCGACGCCCTGCATCCCGCCGTCCTGCGGCTGATCCGCATGACCGTGGCCGGGGCGGCGGCGCACGGGCGGCCGGTCAGCGTCTGCGGCGGCCTGGCCTCCGACGCCATCGCCGCCCCGATCCTCATCGGCCTGGGCGTCACCACGCTGTCCGTGGCGCCGGCCCGCATCCCGGCCATCAAGGCGCTGATCCGCGGCCTTGACGCCTCAGCCTGCCGCGAGCTCGCCGCCCGGGCCTGCGACGTCGCCAGCGCCGCCGAGGTGCGCGCGTTGGCGCTGCAGCCCAAGCCCCGGCGCCGCGCCGTCAAGGGAGCCTCCGCATGATCCGCCTTCCCCGGCTGCCGCTGGACGCCCTGCAGCCGCTCGGCCGCGCCCTGATGCTGCCCATCGCCGTGCTGCCGGCCGCCAGCCTGATGCTGCGCCTGGGCCAGCCGGACCTCGCCTTCCTGCCGGGCCTCGATATCGCCGGGCCGCTGCTGGGCGCGGCGGGCGCCGCCATCTTCTCCAACCTCGGCATGCTGTTCGCCATCGGCGTCGCCGTCGGCCTGGCGCGCGGCGGCGACGGGGCGGCGGGGCTGGCCGGCGCGGTCTGCTTCCTGGTGGCGACCCAGGGCGCCCAGGCGCTGATCCATGCGCCCGCCGACGCGGTGGCCGGCTTCTCCGGCAAGGCCAAGGATCTCGCCGAGGCCGCCTTCAAGGCCGCGGCGCTGGCCAAGCTCGGCGTGCCGATCGGCATCCTCTCCGGCCTGATCGGCGGCGGCGCCTTCAACCGCTTCGGGGCGATCAAGCTGCCGGACTACCTGGCCTTCTTCGGCGGGCGCCGCTTCGCGCCCATCGTCAGCGGGTTCGCGGGCCTGGCCATCGCGCTGGTCTTCGGCCTCGGCTGGACCAGCGTGAACGCCGGCATGGACAGCTTCAGCCGCGCCATCCTCACCGCCGGGCCGGCCGGCCTGTTCCTCTACGGCGTGCTCAACCGCCTGCTGATCGTCACCGGCCTGCACCACATCCTCAACAACATCGCCTGGTTCATCCTGGGCGACTTCCACGGCGCCACCGGCGACCTGAAGCGGTTCTTCGCCGGCGATCCCACGGCCGGCGCCTTCATGTCCGGCTTCTTCCCGGTGATGATGTTCGGCCTGCCGGCCGCCTGCCTGGCCATGTACCACGCGGCCCGCCCGGAGCGGCGCAAGGCGGTGGGCGGCATGCTGTTGTCGCTGGCGCTCACCGCCCTGCTGACCGGCGTCACCGAACCCATCGAGTTCAGCTTCATGTTCCTGGCGCCGGCGCTCTACGCCCTGCACGCGGTGCTGACCGGGATCTCCATGGTGGTCATGGACGCCCTGCACATCCGCCTGGGGTTCGGCTTCTCCGCGGGCCTGTTCGACTACCTGCTGAACTTCCAGAAGGCCCAGCGGCCGCTGCTGCTGCTGCCGGTCGGGGCCGTCTATTTCGCGGTCTATTACGGCCTCTTCCGGGTGGTGATCGCGCGCTTCAACCTGCCGACCCCGGGCCGCGAGACCGAGCCGGTCGAGGCCGCGCCCGCGGGACGCTCCGCGCCGCGCGCCGAAGGCTTCATCGCCGCTCTGGGCGGGGCGGACAACCTCGCCGCCGTGGAGGCCTGCACCACCCGCCTGCGCCTGAAGATCGCCGATCAAGCCCGCATCGACGAGCCGGCGCTCAGGGCGCTGGGCGCGCGCGGCCTCGTCCGCCCCTCGCCCAAGGACCTGCAGGTGGTGCTGGGCCCGCAGGCCGACGACGTGGCGCGCGAGATCCGCGAGGCGCTGGCGCAGCCCCGGCCGGCGCCGACGACGCGCCAGGCGAGGCCCGCATCGCCCGACCCCACCGCCCTGCTCGCCGCGCTCGGCGGCGCGGGCAATGTCCTGGAGCTGGCCGACGCGGCCGGCCGCCTGCGGGTACAGCTGCGCGACCCGGCCCTGGCCGACGAGGGGCGCCTGAAGGCCCTGGGCGTCCGCGCCCTGGCCCGTCCGGCGAGCGGCGGCCTGCAGCTGATCTTCGCGCCGGGCGCAGAGCTGCTCGCCCCGGTGCTCCGCGGGCTCGCTGCGGCCTCTGGCGCCGTCTAAGCGATCAACCGGGCGAGCCTTGCGAGCGTGTGCATCACCGGCGCCGGGATGCGCGCCACCAGCGGGGCCAGCGGCGGCCCGATATAGGGCATGGCGAAGGCCAGCATCGCGCCGGCCGCGACCAGGTAGCTGAAATAGCCCATCGGCAGGAAGCTGAACGCGTCGCGGCCCGGGGCGACCTGGGCGCGGTGATGCGAGATCACCCACAGCGTCGCGGCCCCCAGCGCCAGGACGGCCCCGACCGTGCGCCAGGCGGCCGCCGCGGCCTTGGCCGGATCGGGCTGGTAGTAGCCGGCGAAGATCAGCAGGCCGATCATCACGAAGATCCAGGCGAACGGCACGATGAGGACCAGCAGTCCCCAGCCGCGGTAGTGGGCCATGCGGCGTCCCCCAGGCGCAGGGCCGAGCCTAGCAGCGACGGCGCCGGAACGGCAGAGCTTTGCCTAGCGCGTGCCGTACATCCGGTCGCCGGCGTCGCCCAGGCCGGGCAGGATATAGCCGTGGTCGTTGAGGTGGTCGTCGATGGCCGCGGTCCAGACCTTCACGTCGGGATGGTGGCCCTGGAAGTTGGAGAGGCCCTCCGGCGCGCACAGCAGGCAGGCCATGCGGATGTTCTTCGCGCCGGCCTCCTTCAACCGGTCGACCGCGGCGATGGCGGTGTTGCCGGTGGCCAGCATCGGGTCGACGACGATCACCGTGCGTTCGGCGAGGTTGTCGGGCGCCTTGAAGTAGTACTCCACGCAGGCCAGGGTCGCCGGGTCGCGATAGAGGCCGACGTGGGCGATGCGGGCGGCCGGCACCAGCTCCAGCATCCCCTCCAGCATGCCCATGCCGGAGCGCAGGATGGCGGCGAATACCAGCTTCTTGCCGGCGATGGTGGGCGCCGACATGGCGGTCAGCGGCGTCTCGATCTGCACGGTCTCCAGCGGCAGGTCGCGGGTGACCTCGTAGCAGACCAGGCTGCCGATCTCCTTGAGCAGCTGGCGGAAGCTCTTGGTGGAGGTGTCCTTCTTCCGCATCAGGGTCAGCTTGTGCTGCACCAGCGGATGGTCGACGACGGTGACGCCCCTCATCTCATTCCCCTTCAGAAAACAGTGCCGTCGCTGATCACGGCGATCGGCGGGCCGGCGTCGGCGCGCCGCTCGCGAGCCAGCCGGCGCCCCGCCGCCCAGGAGCCGCCCTCCAGCACGCGGGCCAGCGGGAAATCCTCTGCCGTCACGCCCAGCCGCGCGCGGACCAGCGGCGCCAGGCGGTCGAGCAGGGCCACGGTCAGCGCCCGCCAGCCGACCACCAGCGGGCCGTCCACCGGATGGGCGCGCTCGGCGTCGGCGGGGTCCTTGAGGACCAGCACGCCGGCGTCCACGAAGAGGCCGCCGTTGCGGTATTCGGCGAGGCCGGTGAGGCCGTCGATGTCGGTGACCTCGACGCCCGCCGCCTGCAGCGGCTCGATCAGCGAATAGGCCAGCCACTGGGAGAGCTTGTGCAGCGGCACGAGGCCGTCGGTGGCGTCGGCGCGCCTCAGCGCCGGATGGCGCCAGCAGTCGCCGAGCGACAGGCCGCCGAGGCTGATGCGGCCGGGCCAGATGGGGCCGAGCTCGGCGAGCAGGACATCGAGGATGACCGGCGCGGGCAGCCGGCCCTTCTCGGCGCGGGCGGCCATCAGGTCGTAGAGCCGAGCCGGGCGACCGACCACTTCGCCCAGCTTGCGCACCAGGGCCGCGCGGCCCTCGAGGCCGACCAGCGGATTGTCCGGCGTGACCTGGAAGGCCTCGGCCAGCAGATCGGCGTCGACGCAGGCCAGGGCGTCGGCCTGCAGCGGCCGGGCGGGGTCGGAGGAAAAGGCGCCGGCCTGGAACATCCTGAGCGAGGCGACGCCCAGGCCCTCCGAGCGGCCGAGCTCGACGCCCGTGGCCGCGTCGCGGTAGCGCCAGGCGGCGCCGGCCCCGGCGTCCAGCAGCACCGAGGGGATGACCAGGTCGAAGGCCGCGCGGGCGGCCTCGTCGCGGTCGGCAAACGGATGCGCCGCGACCTGCTCGGCCCAGAGATCGCGGCCGCCCACCACGAAGTGCCGCCAGCGGGCGTGGAAGCGGACCTTCAGGTCGGGATAATTGGCGCGCACCACCTCGGCGGTGACGTCGGCGGCATAGGTCAGGCGGTCGAGGTCGACCTGCCACTCGGCGAGGCCGTCTTCCAGCGCGATCGCCAGCAACTCGTGCGCGCGGCCGCGCACGGCGGCGGCGCTGAGCAGGCTGCGGGCCAGGTCCCGCTCATCCCCCATCTTATTTTTGATCGTCATCCCCGGGCTTGTCCCGGGGACCCAGATCCGCCGACCGCTCCGGAATACCCCCAGCGCCCGTGCTTCTGGGTGGCCCCCCGGGTCGTGTCGCGACGCGACCCGCCCGAGGGCAGGCTTCCAAGCTCGGCCATGACGGCCGATAGAATTGGGGCGTTCACCGCCTCAGAATTCCTTGAGGTCGCGGCCGACGACCTTCTTGAGGTCGGCCTTGGACGGCGGCTTTTCGGGCGTGAAATAGCCGGCGGCCTTCTTGGCCTCCATCTCCACGCTGGCGTCGTCGGGCACTAGCCAGTCGGGGATCGGCACCCGTTCGCCGATCTCGATCCCGCCCTGCACCAGGGCGTCGTACTTCATGTTGGACATGGACACGAAGCGGTCGATCCGGCTGATGCCCAGCCAGTGGATGATGTCGGGCATCAGCTGCTGGAAGCGGGCGTCCTGCACGCCGGCGACGCATTCGGTGCGCTCGAAATAGGTGGCCGCCTGGTCGCCGCCTGGCTGGCGCTTGCGGGCGTTGTAGACCAGGAACTTGGTGACCTCGCCCAGCGCCCGGCCTTCCTTGCGGTTGTAGGCGATGAGGCCCGTGCCGCCGGCCTGCGCGGAGGCCACGCATTCCTCGATGCCGTGGGTCAGGTAGGGCCGGCAGGTGCAGATGTCGGAGCCGAAAACGTCGGAGCCGTTGCACTCGTCGTGCACCCGGCAGGTGAGCGGAACCCGCTTGTCGCCGAGCTTCGCCGGGTCGCCGAAGATGTAGAGGGTGATGCCGCCGATCGGGGGCAGGAAGACGGCCATGTCCGGGCGGGTGACCAGTTCCGGATACATGCCGCCGGTCTGTTCGAAGAGCGTGCGGCGCAGCTGGGTCTCCTCGACCTCGAAGCGCTCGGCGATGCCGGGCAGGTACCAGACCGGGTCGATGGCGGCCTTGGTGACGGCCACGTCGCCGCCCTCGTGCACCACCTCGCCGTCGACCTTCAGCCGGCCCTTGGCGATGGCGTCGTGGATCTCGGCCAGGTCGATGCGCGCCTTGGTGACGGCGATGGTCGGGCGGATGTCGACGCCCTCGGCCAGGGCCCCGGCGAAGTCCTCGGCGACGCGGGCGCCCCAAGGATCCAGTGAGACGATCTTGTGCGCATCGCGCCATTGCGGGTGCGGACCCACCGGCACGACGGGATAGGTGTTGTGCAGCTCCGGGCGGACCAGCGGGTCCATGGCGCCGGCCGAGATGGCCAGCGCCCGATAGACCGAATAGGCGCCGCCGTGGGCGCCGATGGCGTTGCGGTCGGCCCCGGCGTTGACCGTGGCGATGACCGGCCCGCGGTCCTTCGCCGTGGCCGCGCCCCAGTGGATCGGGAAGCGGCTCTTGGCGCCGCCGCCGGGGTGCGAGGTGAGCCGGATGTGAGACGTCCGATTGCCCGGCATGGGCGGGATTACCTCATCAGAATCAAGGCGGCCCCGCAGCGGTTCGCCGACACGGGGCCTCTGGGCGTGGAGCTTGCGCCGGCTTTTCCAGCTTGGCAAGCAAGCCGCCGCCGCTGATCTTTCGCGCTGGGCCTGCTATCGCTGGCGCCATGAGCGAGGAAGCAGGCCAGCTCCGGCTGCTCCGCCCGGTGGATCGGGAGCGCGACCACGTGCGCGGCGGCGGCGGGCGCGGCGGCGTCACCGTGCTGATCTACGGCGACTACCTCTGCCCCTACTGCCGCCGGCTCAGGGGCGTGCTCGACCGGCTGCGGCGCGCGCTCGGCGAGCGCATGACCTATGTCTTCCGCCACTTCCCCAACGAGCATGCCCATCCGGGCGCGGAGTTCGCCGCCGAGGCCTCGGAGGCCGCCGCGCGGCAGGGCAAGTTCTGGGAGATGCACGACGGGCTCTATTCGCGCGAGCCGCCGCTGACGCGGGATCACGTGCTGGAGACCGCGCGGGCCGCTGGCCTCGACATGGACCGCTTCCAGCGCGACATGGCCGACCCGGCGCTCGCCGGGCGGGTGGCGGAGGATGTGGCCGACGGCCGCCGCAACCAGGTGACCGCCACGCCGACCATCTTCATCGACGGCCAGCGCTACGACGGGGCCTGGGACTTCTATTCCATGCTGGAGGCGCTGGAGCGGCCCATCGGCACGCAGGTGAAGCGCACGGCGCGGGCCTTCGCCTCCCTGCCCACCGCGGCGGGCATCGTGCTCTTGATCGCCGCGGCCGCCGCCCTGGTCTGCGCCAACACGCCGCTCGCGCCCGCCTATCAGCAGTTCGTGGACGCGCGGCTTGGGGTCGAGGCGGGCGGCGCGGCCCTGTCGCTCAGCCTCGCCTCGTGGTGCTCCGACGGGCTGCTCACCCTGTTCTTCCTGCTGGTCGGGCTGGAGATTCGCCGCGAGGTGACGGCCGGCGCCTTCGCCGACCCCAGGGCCGCCCTGCTGCCCATCGTCTGCACTATCGGCGGGGTGTTGGCGCCGGCGGCGGTCTATCTGGCGCTGAACCAGGGCCCAACCGCGCCCGGCTGGTCGGCGCCCACCTCCACGGGGATCGCCTTCGCCTTGGGGGTGCTGGCGGTGCTGGGCAGCCGCGCGCCGGTCAGCCTGAAGGTGTTCGTGGCGGCGCTGGCGGTGATCGACGACATCATCTCGATGCTGACCCTGGCGATCTTCTATCCGCAGGACTTCCACGCCGTCTGGCTCTTGGCGGCGGCGGCTGCGGTGGCGGCGATGTTCGCGCTCAATCGCTGGCGGATCTATGCCGGCTGGCCCTACCTCGTGGCGACCCTGGCGCTGTGGCTGGCGCTGCATGCGGCGGGCCTGAACGCGGCGCTTTCCGGCGTCATGCTGGCCGCCTTCCTGCCACGCCGGCCGGCGCCGGCGGCGGGGCCGCTGCTGGCCCAGGCGGCCACCGCGCTGTCGGCCCTGGAGCACGCCGAGACCCAGGCGCGCGCCGCGAGCGGCGAGGACCGGCCGACCCTCGAGCAGGAGCCGATCTGGGACTGGGCCAGCCGCAACCTGTCGGCCGCCAGCGCGCGCCTCCTGTCGCCCGCCGACCGGGTGGAGCGCGCCATCTCGCCCTGGGCCGCCTTCGTGGTGCTGCCGCTGTTCGCCTTCTCGGCCACCGGCGTGCCGCTGGACGTGGACCTCAGCTCGCCCGACGCGCGGCGCGTCCTGGCCGGCGTGGTGCTGGGCCTGGTGATCGGCAAGCCGGTGGGGATCGTGCTGGCGGCCCTGGCGGCGGTCGGCTCGAAGCTGGCGGTGATGCCGGAGGACACCCGACCGCGGGCCTTCCTGGGGGCGGCGATCCTCTGCGGGGTCAGCGATCCGGTGGCGCTCCTGATGGCCGACGAAGCCTTCCCGCACGGCGACTACGCCAATGTCGCCAAGATCGGCGTGCTGATCGGCTCGGTGATCGCCGCCCTGCTGGGCGCCGCGGTGCTGGCCACCAGCCGCCCGGCGGTGACCGACGCGGAAGAGGGCTAGATGCCGATCGCCGCCTTCACCCGCTCGGGGCTGAGCGGCAGGTCCCGCAGGCGCACGCCGGTGGCGTCGGCGACGGCGTTGGCCAGCGCCGCGCCGGCCGGGCCCTGGGCGGCTTCGCCAGCGCCGAGGAATGGAGTCCCGGGGCGGTTCAGCACATGCACCTGCACGGAACCCGGGACGTCCCGGAAGCGCGCCACCGGATAGGCGCTCCAGTCGAAGCTGGTGCGGTGGTCGGCGTCGAAGGTCACGGCCTCCAGCCCGCTCCAGGACAGCGCCTGGACGATGCCGCCCTCGATCTGGTTCTTCAGCCCGTCGGGATTGACCACGTCGCCGGCGTCGATGGCCGAAACCACCCGGCGGACACTGACCTGGCCGGTCTCGTGCTCGACTTCCACCTCCAGGGCCACGGCGCAGTAAGAGGCGAGATTCTTGTAGCGGGCGAAGGCGAAGCCGGTCCCGCGCCGGCCGTCGCTCAGCCGCCGGCTGGCCCAGCCGAACTGCTCGGCGCACAGCGCGATCACCGCCTTGGCCCGCTCGTCGGTGAGGTGCGCCAGGCGGAAAGCCACCGGGTCGGCGCCGGCCGCCTTGGCGCATTCGTCCATGAAGCTCTCGATGGCGAAGACGTTGAGGTGGGCCCCCAGCGAGCGCAGGGCCGAGGCGCGCAGCGGCGCCTTTTCGATGAAGTGCGAGACCGCGCGGGCCTGCGGGAAGGCGTAGATGGCGACGCCGTTGCGGTCGCCGCCGCCCTCCGGCATCGGGATGGGACGCGGGATCTGCGGCGCGAACGGCGGGTCGACCTCGAGGCCGGCCAACAGGCCGCCGGCGGTGACCGGGCGGCCGTTGTGGCTGTGGCTCCAGACCTCGAAGCGCCAGCTGGCGATGTGGCCGGCGGCGTCGAGGCTGGCCCGGATCTGCGCCGCCTGGGTGCAGCCCAGCGGCTCCCAGCCGTGCTCCTGCTCGCGCATCCATTGCAGGCGGATCGGCCGGCCGGGCAGCGCCATGGCCGCCAGCGCCGCGTCGCCGGCCACGTCGTCGGCGCCGTTGTGGCCGTAGCAGCCGGCGCCCTCCATGTGGATGCAGCGCACCTTGTCGGACGCCAGCTTGACCAGCTGGGCGATGGCGCCGCGCAGGGGAAAGACGCCCTGGGTGTGGGTCCAGACGGTGAGCTGGCCGTCCTGGAAGTGGGCGACCGCGCAGGAGGGGCCGATGGCGCCGTGCATCAGCCAGGGGCGGCTGTAGCGGGCCTGGACGGTGCGGACGCCGGCCGCGGCGCCGGCGCCGACATCCTGGATCACCTCGTCCTGCGAGGGGCCGTTCAGCGAGGCCAGCGGGTCGCCGGCCGGCAGCGGCGGTCCGGGGCGGCGCCAACCCGCCTGCTGCAGGCGCTGCAGGGCCTGGACCGCGGTCCATTCCCGCTCGGCGACGACGGCGGCGAAGCGGCCGTTGCGGACCAGCTTGACGACGCCGGGCATGGCCAGGGCGGCGGCCTCATCGAGGGCCTTCAGCTCGGTCCCGACGCTGGGCCCGCGCACCACGCGGGCGTGCAGCATGCCGGGCAGGCGCAGGTCGTGGACGTAGGCGACGCCGCCGGTGAGCTTGGCCGGGATATCCACCCGCGGCAGGTCGTGGCCGAGGGTGCGCCGCGCGCCCAGCGGCCGGTGCGGCGCGTCGGCCCGCGCCGCCACGTGCAGCGACAGGCCGGCGGCGAGGTCGGCGTAGCGGACGGTTCGGCCATCGGGCGCCTTGAAGCCGCCATCGCCGGTGGTGGCGAGCGCGTCGGGCGCGACGCCGAGCTTCTGAGCGGCGGCCTCGGCCAGCAGCATGCGCACGTTGGCGGCTGCATTGAGGATCGCCGCGCCGCTGTCCTGCATCGAATGGCTGCCGGCGGTGATCCCTTCGTTGGGCGTGCGGCCGGTGTCGGCGGTGACCAGGCGAATGGCGGCGGGCGCGACGTCCAGATCCTCGGCGGCCACCTGGATCAGCGCCGTCTTGATGCCCTGCCCCAACTCGGCCTTGCCGGTGAAGACGGTGATGCCGTCCGCGTCGACACGGATCCAGGCGTCGAGCATCGGGGTGGTCTTCAGGCTGCCCGGCAGGCCGGGCGCCACCGGCTTCGGCGCGGCGCCGCCCTCCTGCGCCAGGGCGCGGGGGCCGAGCGAGAAGGCGACCACCAGGGCGCCCGCGCCCAGCACCCCACGCCGGGAGAGGGTCTCGCTCATGCCGCCTCCATCTTTCCGTCTGGCGGCAGGCCGGCGGCGCGGCGGATGGCGCGCAGGATGCGCATGTGGGTCCCGCAGCGGCAGAGGTTGGGCTGCATGTGCGCGCGGATCTGCGCCTCGCTGGGCCGCGGGTTGGCGTCGAGCAGGGCCTGGGCGCGCATGATCATGCCGGCGATGCAGTAGCCGCACTGCGCCGCCTGTTCGGTCTCGAAGGCCCTCTGCAGGACGCCCGGCTTTTCGACCGTCCCGAGCCCTTCGACCGTACGCACGTGGCGCCCCGCAGCCGCCGACACGGGAAGAAGACAGGAATAGGCCGCCTGGCCGTCCACCTGCACGGTGCAGGCGCCGCACTGCCCCAGCCCGCAGCCGAACTTCGCGCCGTTCAACTGCAGGTCGTTCCTGAGCACATAGAGCAGGGGCGTCTCCGGCGGGACGTCGAGGCTGTGGTCGCGGCCGTTGACGTTGAGAACGATCACGAGGCCCCCTGCTTGCGCGCCTCGGCGACGGCGGCGGTGAGGTTAGACCAGGGCGGGCGGTCGCTGTAGCGGGCGCGGACGTAGGCCGCGATCTCCGCCACCTGGGCGTCGGTCAGGCTGGAGCCGAACGCCGGCATGTAGGGCCCCGCGCCGCCCAGCGGCGGCTGCAGCCCCTGCAGCACGATCTGGATGGTGTCGCGCGGATCGGCCTCGTGCAGCGGGGTGCCGAGCGGCAGCGGCGGGCGGCCCTGCAGCATCATCGGCGCGCCGGGCTCGTGGCAGCTGGCGCAGGCTCCGGCGTAGAGGCTCGCGCCTTGCGGATGGGCGCTCGCTGCGGCCGCCGCGCGGTCGACCAAGGCCGTCTGGCCCCGCCCGGCCGGCGAGGGCTTCATCAGCTCGGCCAGATAGACCGCCATGGCGCGCCGGTCGGCGTCGGGGGCCTTGGCGAGCTCGCGGATCACGGTCCCCATGGGCCCGGCGGCGGCGGCGTGGTCGCGGTCGAGGCCGGTCTTGAAGTAGCGCTCCAGCCGCTCCGGCGTCCACGGCACGGAGGCCGGCGTCAGCGCATTGAGCGGCGGGGCGTACCAACCCTCCTGATAACCGCCGTCCAGCGCCTGCCTTGTCTGCTCCGCGCCCAGGGCGTTGTGCGGCGTGTGGCAGGCGCCGCAGTGGCCGAGGCTCTCGACCAGATAGGCGCCGCGCGCCCGCGGGTCGTTGGGGTCCGGCGCGGCGGGCGGTCCGGGATGGAAGAACAGCGCCTTCCAGACGGCGATCACGCCGCGGATATTGGCCGGCGGGATCAGCCGGTTCGCGGGCGCGGTCCGGGCCACCGGCCGCCGGGTCATCAGGAAGGCGTAGAGGGCGCTGAGGTCCCGGTCGTCGGCATAGGCGAAGTGGTCGTAGGGGAAGGCCGGATAGAGGTGCGCCCCGTCGGCCCGGACGCCGCGGCGCATGGCGCGGACGAAGGCGTCCTTGCTATAGCGGCCGAGCCCGGTCTGCGCATCGGGGGTGATGTTGGTGGTGTAGAGCGTGCCGAACGGGGTCTTCAGGGGGAGACCGCCGGCATAGGCGACGCCGCCGTCGGCGGTGTGGCAGCCCTGGCAATCGCCGAGCTTGGCCAAGGCGAAGCCCTGCGCGACCTCAGCCCGGTCGAAGCTCTGCGGCGGCGGCGGCGGCAACTTCGGTCCGCCGGCACAGGCGCTGGCCAGCAGGATCAGGGTCCCTGCGGCGCAGAGCGCGCGGATCAGGCCGGCCGATGTCATGGGAAGTCCGGGAGGAAGCGTCACCGTCACAACGAACGAGCGGCGCCGAAAGTTCTCAGGCCGCGGGCCCCGCGCTTTATCTGAGCTGGACCGCCGATTGCGCGCCGCGCGCACGGGGCCATAGTGGCGGTCAGCCGGCTGCTCGGCGGGGGGATACGTGAATGCGGACCAAGGCTCTGGCGCTGATCGCCATTCTTCTGGGGGCCGCGGCCGCGGCGCCGGCATGCGCCGGACCGGCCGCCAAGCACAGCGCGCTGGAAGGCGCGTGGACGGTGATCGAGGTCCGGCCCCCCGGCGCCGCGCCGGAGACCCACCCGCAACCGAGCCTCTACATTTTCACCGGCAACCACTATGCGATCCTGAGGGTCACGTCGCGCCAGCCGCGGGTCGCCTTGGATCTCAAGAGCGCCACGGCCGAGCAGCTGCTTGCGGTCTACAGCGACGACGGCTTTATCGCGAACGCGGGCACCTACGAGACCAAGGCGGGGACCTTGACGACGCATTCGTCGGTCGCCAAGAACCCCGGCCGGATGAAGCCCGGGGCATTCGTCGCATTCCGCTACCGCATCGACCACGGCACGCTGACCCTGACCGAGACGGGCTATGACGACGAGGGCGCCATTCCCGCGGGCGTGACCCGACGCCTCAAGCGGTTGGAGTAGTCCAGCCTTCGCCGTCCCGGAGCCGCTGGCGCTCGCACGAACGCCTCAGTCCGGAACGTTGGCGTCCAGCTCTTCCACCCAGGTGCGGGCGGTGGCGTCGGAGGGCGCGCGCCAGTCGCCGCGCGGCGAGAGGTTGCCGCCGGAGATCACCTTCGGCCCATTGGGCATGGCGCTGCGCTTGAACTGCGAAAGCTCGAAGAAGCGCACCAGGAACACCCTGAGCCATTTCTTGATGGTCGCCAGGTCGTAGGCGTGGCGCGCGTCGTCGGGGAAGCCCGGCGGCCAGTCGCCCAGCTTCGCGTCCTTCCAGGCCTGCCAGGCGAGGAAGGCGACCTTCGACGGCTTCAGCCCGTAGCGGGTGATGTAGAACAGGTTGAAGTCCTGCAGCTCGTAGGGGCCGACGATGGCCTGGGTGGACTGGATGGCGCCCGTCGCGTCGGCCGGCACCAGCTCCGGCGAGATCTCGGTGTCGAGCACCGAGACCAGGGTCGCCGACGCCGCCGCGTCGAACTGGCCGGTCTTGGCCACCCAGCGGATCAGGTGCTGGATCGAGGTCTTCGCCACCGAAGCGTTGACGTTGTAGTGGCTCATCTGGTCGCCGACGCCGTAGGTGCACCAGCCGAGCGCCAGCTCCGACAGGTCGCCGGTGCCGAGCACGATGCCCTTGCGCTGGTTGGCCAGCCGGAACAGGTAGTCGGTGCGCAGGCCCGCCTGCACGTTCTCGAAGGTCACGTCATAGACCGGCTTCCCCGAGGCGAAGGGATGGCCCATGTCCTTGAGCATCTGTTCGGCCGCGGGGCGGATGTCGATCTCTTCGGCGCTGGCGCCGATCGCCCTCATCAGCGCCCAGGCGTTGGCCTTGGTCTTGTCGCTGGTGGCGAAGCCGGGGAGCGTGAAGGCCTGGATCGCCGAGCGCGGCTTGCCCAGCGCATCGCAGGCCTTGGCGGCGACCACCAGGGCGTGGGTGGAATCCAGTCCCCCCGAGACGCCGATGACGATGGTCTCGCTCTGGGTGTGCTGCAGCCGGCGCACCAGCCCCTGCACCTGGATGTTGAAGGCCTCGTAGCAGTCCTGGTCCAGCCGGGCCGGGTCATTGGGCACGAAGGGGAAGCGGTCGATGGGCCGGATCAGGCCGACGTCGGCGAGGTGCGGCTGGTGCTCGAAGCGCACCCGGCGGAAGCGCATCTCCGGGTGGCCGGCGGCGGCGGCGGCGTCGTTGAAGGTCGGCGTGCGCAGGCGCTCCAGGCGCAGCCGCTGCACGTCCACGTCGGCGATGGCGAACTGCGGCTTGGCCGGGAAGCGCTCGGTCTCGGCCAGCAGCAGGCCCAGCTCATGGACGCTGCCCTGGCCGTCCCAGGCCACGTCGGTGGTGCTCTCGCCGGGACCGGCGGCGGCGTAGAGGTAGGCCGACTGGCAGCGCACCGACTGCGAGGCGCAGAGCATGGAGCGCTCATCGGCCTTGCCGACCACGATGTTGGAGGCCGAGAGGTTGCAGAGGATCAGAGCCCCGGCCAGCGCGCCCATGGTCGAGGGCGGCGTCGCGGCCCAGAAGTCCTCGCAGATCTCCAGGTGGAAGATGAAATCGGCCAGGTCGGAGGCCTCGAACACCAGGTCGACGCCGAACGGGGCGGTCTGGCCGGCAAGGGTGACCTCCAGTCCGGTGAGGCCGACGCCCGGCGCGAACCAGCGTTTCTCGTAATATTCCCGGTAGTTGGGCAGGAAGCTCTTGGGGACCACGCCCAGGATGCGCCCGCGGGCGATGGCCACGGCGCAGTTGTAGAGCCGGCCGTTGCGGCGCACCGGCGCGCCGACCACCAGCACCGGCTTCAGCTTGGCCGACGCCGCGGCGATCTCGCCCAGCCCCTGCTCCACCCGCTCCAGGATGGCGTCCTGCATGTGCAGGTCGTCCTCGGCGTAGGAGGAGACGCCCAGCTCGGGGAACAGCATCAGGTCGCAGGACTGGGCCTCTCCCTGGCGGGCGAGCGCCAGGGTCTCGGCGACGTTGCCGGCCGGATCGGCCGTGCAGGCGCGCGGCGCGCAGACGGCGACGCGCACGAAGCCGTGCCGGTGGATCGAGAAGAACGGGCCTGCCTCAGCCATCCTGCGCCTTAAGGACTTCCCCCAACGGACGAGCGTCCGCAGCGGCTTCCATTAAGCCTTATCTATTGACGAGCGATGGATGGCGCCAGCTAGGCGTCGCAGGTGCGGACGGTGTGGGCCACGTGGAAGTCGCCGGAGACCGACAGGACGATCCAGTCGCCGCTGTGCGCCACCACCGGGCCCACCGGCGTCAGCACCTGCACGGCGGCCGCCTCGGCCATGGCGCGGCCGTCCTCGCCCAGCCACATCCACAGGGTCTGCCAGTTTCGCGAATCGCCGGGCGGCGGCACCCGCAGGGCCGCGCCGTGATCGAATCGCAGATCGGGAGCTCTGGCGCGCATGTGACCTTGGGGAACCAGCCTGTGGACCAGGCCGAGTTCGGCGGTGACTCGGTCACCAAGAGCTTAACCGGCCAAAATCAATGCGGTGGATCGACAAGCTCTTCCACCTGCGTACGGTTCAGATAGTCGTCCAGGGTCTGCCGCCGGACGGCCTCGAAGGCGGGCGGCGGGGCGGGCTGGCGGACGACGGGGGCCGGCGGCCGGTGCAGGCTGGCCCTGACCAGCTTCGGCTTGGCGGCGACCGGCTTACGCACGTGCCGGGCCTTC
Organism: Phenylobacterium sp.; assembly: GCA_028290945.1. GTDB lineage: Bacteria > Pseudomonadota > Alphaproteobacteria > Caulobacterales > Caulobacteraceae > Phenylobacterium. The sequence continues at coordinate 29,439 of JAQGIV010000080.1, forward strand.
ACCGCATGGGCTTTCGGCGAGGCGCGGCGGACGGCGTGGGCCTGTTGGGTCTTGGGCCGGGTGGGCGCGGGCAGCACGGCCCGGGTCAGCGCCGCCACCTGGGCGATGCGGTTATGGGCGTCGAGGCTCTCGGGCAACGCCATGCGGGCCAGCGCCAGTCCGCGGTCGCCGGAGCCTGCGAACCAGTCGCCCTGGCCACCCGGCGCCACGGCCGAGGCGTAGATGTCGTAGGCCAGGCAGTAGTCGAGCAGCTGCGGATCGCCCGGCACGCCGCGAGCGCAGGCCTGGGAGGCGCGGATCAGGGCCTCGGGCCCGCCGTCGCCATAGGTCCGCTGCACGTCGCTCCAGGCGCGGCGCACCTCGCCCGGATCGGGATCCACAGCGGCGTAGCGGATCGGCTGGGCGGGCTCGGCCCGCGGCGGCGGGGCGGGTGGCGGCGCGGCGCTGACGTCGGAGGGCCGGCCAGCCCCGGCGAACCACCAGGCCAGGCCGCCGGAAGCCGCCAGCGCGACGATCCCGGCCAGCACCATCCCGAGGCTCGGACGCGGCGCGACTTCGACCGGGTCCTCGTCGCCCGGCCCATAGGCCCCAAACCCGGCTTGAACATGCTCCGCCATGGTCAAGGCAACTCCGCAAGCCGAGCTTCGGTTGCAGTTGGCGTAACGTTGCTCTTTTCAAACCGGAAACATTCGCTCTAAGCTGCGCCTTGTCAGGGCGCGGGAGGTCCAGAAGGACCACCACAAGAACGCCCGGCCAACGGGGAGGACGACGTGGCTGAGCGATCCGCAAAGGCGCCAGACCCAATGGATGTCGCACTGGGCGCCGCCGTGCGAATCCGGCGCAAGACATTGGGTATTTCCCAGGAAGCCCTGGCCGAGCAGTGCGGCATCAGCTTCCAGCAGATCCAGAAGTACGAGAACGGGGCCAACCGCATCTCCTTCTCGCGGCTGGTGCAGATCGCGCGCGCGCTCCGATGCCGGGTGGTCGACCTGCTGGACGTGCTGGACGGGCCGGACCGCGAGGTCCCGGGCGACATCGACATGCTGGCCCGCATGCGAACGCCCGGCGCGATCGAGCTGCTGGCCGCCTACGAGGCCCTGAACAGCGACTCGCGGCTGGCCCTGGTGGGCCTGTTGCGGACGCTGAGCACCCAAGCCGAGGCGCGCTCGAGACACCGGGTCGTGGCCTAGGATCGCAGAACCGCCCGGACCGGACGCCGACCGGAGCGTCCCAGGCCGGGCCGTTTCAAGGTCGTCTTTCCGATGTCGAAGACGTAGGGCGCCGCCTCCTACGTCCCGCAGACGCAAAGGACACCGACATGAGACTCCTGAAGACCGCCGGCCTCGCCGTGGCCGCGCTTTGCGCCCTGACCGCCGCCGGCGCGGCGCAGGCCGCCCCGATCAGGAACATCGTGCTGGTGCACGGCGCCTTCGTGGACGGCTCCGGCTGGCGGCCGGTCTACGACATCCTCAGCCGCCACGGCTATCGTGTGAGCATCGTCCAGGAGCCGCTGACCGGGCTCGCCGACGACGTCGCGGCCACCCGGCGTATCCTCGAGCGTCAGGACGGCCCGGCGATCCTCGTCGGCCACAGCTACGGGGGCGCGATCATCACCGAGGCGGGGGCCGACCCGCATGTAGCGGGCCTGGTCTATATCGCCGCCCACGCGCCGGACGAGGGCGAGACCGAATCCGGCAACGGCAAGCGCTATCCGGCGGCCGGCCGCGCCGCGATCACCCCGCTCGGCGCGGACGGCTACGTCTGGATCGATCCGGCCCGCTATCACGCCGATTTCGCCGCCGACCTGCCCGCGGCGGAAGCCGCCTTCGAAGCCCGCGCCCAGGGCGTGACGGCGGCGAAGGTGTTCACCACGCCGATCACCGCGCCCGCCTGGAAGACCAGGCCCAGCTGGTACATGGTCGCCGGCGCGGACCGCATCATCAGCCCCGACCTGGAGCGGATGTACGCCGCCAGGGCCAGGAGCCGGAAGGTGGTGGAGGTGGCCGGCGCCAGCCACTCCGTCTATCGCTCGCATCCGGCCGCGGTGGCCGCCCTGATCGAGGACGCCGCCCGGGACGCCGGCTCCGCGCCCTGAACCGCCGCGTCCGCGGGCTCAGGCCGCCTTGGGGACGCGGGAGGTGAAGCTCGCCCGGGTGATCGAAACGCTGAGGCCCGGCTCGGCGTCGCGCACCTCCATGCGGGCCTCCAGCTGCTTGACCAGGGCGCCCACGATCACCGTGCCCAGGCCGCCCTTGGCCTGCTGTCCGCCATATTCCTTGCCGACCCCGTTGTCGGAGATCACCAGCCGCCAGTCGTCGCCGTCGCTCTCGTAGGTGACCTGGACCACGGCCCGAGCCTTGCCGGCCGGGAAGGCGTACTTCAGGGCGTTGATCACCAGTTCGGTGACGATCAGGCCGATGCTGACCACGTTGGCGGACCCCAGCTTGCCATTGTCGGCCACGACCTTGAGCTTGATCGGCTGGTCTTCGCCGATCATCGAGGCGCCCAGGCTGCCGCAGAGCTTGAACAGGTAGGAGCCGACCTCGATCTGGTCGATGCCGTCGACGACGTGCAGGTGCGACTGGACGGCGGCGACCGACATCACCCGCTGGTGGGCGTCGCGCAGATGGCCCCGGGTTTCTTCCGAACTGACGGCGCGCGCCTTCATCAACAATATGCTGGCGATGATCTGCAGGCTGTTGGCGACGCGGTGCTCCATCTCCTGCAGCAGCACCTGTTGCTGGCGCAGCAGGTCCTCGGTGCGGGCCAGCAGCTGGTCCTTCTCGCGCTCGATGGCGCGGCGTTCGGTGACGTCGGTGAACGCCAGGAGGATGGTCATCACCGGGCTCGTTTCATAGAGCACCTTGCGGGCGTTCAGCAGCATGATGCGGCGGCCCAGGCCCGGAAAATCATGATCGACCTGGAAGTCGTCCATGGCCGTCTTCTCTGGGATGATCGTCTCCAGCAGCAGCCGCAGCGCCGGGATGTCCCATTGCCCGTCACCCAGGTCGTAGAGCAGGCAGTCCTGGGTCTGTCTCGGGTCGACCTTGAAGGTCTCGTAGAACGAGCGGCTGGCGGCGAGGACGCGGAACTCGTCGTCCAGCACCAGGAAGGGCTCGTGGATCGTGTCCACGATCGCATGCGCCAGAGCCTGGGCGTCGCCGACCGCTACCAGAGGGTTCTTTAGGGGTTGGGCCATAGGCCGGTCTTCCTGAGCGCCGCGCGCTCGCGTCAGGCACGGATCGATGCCTAACATAGATTAGCCCTTTGCCGCGATCGAGTCGCAAGAAACCGCGAAAACGTGGCGATTTGTTGCGGTAGGCCCGGTCCGGCGGGCCGACAGATCCGCGCCCGCCCTACTCCGCCAGCGCCGTGTCGATCACCGCCTTGGCGCCGGCGCCGGCCCAGTCCGCCTCGCCGGAGATGCGGCCACGCTCCAGGCCGTCCTTGCCGAGGATCAGGGTGGTGGGCATGCCGCTGGCCGCGGGCTTCAGGGCCCAGGGCAGCTTGGCCTCGGGGTCGTTGTAGAAGGCGAGCGGCGCGTTCCGGGCGATGAAGGCCTTGGCCTTCGCCAGCTCCTCGGGCTTGTCGATCGAGACCGCCACCACGGCGACCGGCTGGCCGGCGTATTGCTGCTGCAGCCTGGCCAGGGTCGGCATCTCGGCCTGGCAGGGCGCGCACCAGGTGGCCCAGAGGTTCATCACCACCACCTTGCCCTTGAAGTCGGCCGGCGTGACTTTCTTGCCGTCGGCGCCGACGAAGGCGTAGGCGGGCGGCGCCTGGCCGTCGGCCGGATGGATCAGCTTCTTGGCCACGTCGTGGGTCTCGACGGGCGGCGTGGCGGCCGCCTCCGAGTGCACGGTGGGCGCCGGCGGCTTGGTCGAAGCTTGGGCGATGATGTAGATAACCGCCGCGACGCCGATCAGTGCGGCGCCCCAGAGGGCCCATCTGAGGAGCCCGCCCCTGGGCCTGGCCGCGGATTGATCGCTCATATGACAGACTCATCCTCTGACGCCCAAAAGCCCCCAGCCAAGGCTGGGCAAGCCATGTGGGGCGGCCGTTTTTCCGCGAAACCGGCGGAGCTGATGCAGGCGATCAACGTCTCCATCGGCTTTGACCGCAGGCTTGCCGCGCAGGACCTGGCGGGGTCCCGGGCGCACGCGGCGATGTTGCTGAAAGCCGGCGTCATATCAAGCGACGATGAGGCGGCGATCCAGCGGGGCCTGATCGCCATCGACGCCGAGATCGCCGCCGGGACCTTCCCGTTCCGCGACGAGTTCGAGGACATCCACATGAACGTGGAGGCCCGGCTGCGCGAGCTGATCGGGCCGGCGGCCGGGCGGCTGCACACGGCGCGCTCGCGCAACGACCAGGTGGCGCTCGACTTCCGCCTGTGGGTGCGCGACGCCTGCGACCGGACCGGGGCGCAGATCCAGGCGCTGCAGAGAGCTCTCGTGGCCAAGGCCGAACCGCACGCCGACGCGGTGATGCCCGGCTTCACCCACCTGCAGCCGGCCCAGCCGGTGACCTTCGGCCACCACCTGATGGCCTATGTGGAGATGTTCGGCCGCGACGCCGGCCGCTTCGCCGACGCCCGGACGCGGATGAACGAGAGCCCGCTGGGCGCCGCGGCCCTGGCCGGCTCGCCCTTCCCCATCGACCGCGACCACACCGCGAAGGCCCTGGGCTTCGACCGGCCGACCGGCAATTCCCTGGACAGCGTCGCCGACCGCGACTTCGCCCTGGAGGCGCTGGCCGCGGCGACCATCTGCGCCGTCCACCTGTCGCGGCTGGCCGAGGAGATCGTCATCTGGGTGACGCCGCAGTTCGGCTTCATCCGGCTCTCCGACGCCTTCACCACCGGCTCCTCGATCATGCCGCAGAAGAAGAACCCCGACGCGGCCGAACTGGTGCGAGCCAAGGTCGGGCGGCTGCTGGGCTCGTTCACCCAGCTGACGGTGGTCATGAAGGGCCTGCCGCTGACCTATTCGAAGGACATGCAGGAGGACAAGGTCCCGACCTTCGAGGCCTTCGACGCCCTGGAGCTGTCGCTGGCCGCCATGGCCGGCATGGTCGCCGACATGCAGCCCATCGTCGAAAACATGGCGAAGGCCGCCGGCGCCGGCTATTCGACCGCCACCGACCTCGCCGACTGGCTGGTGCGCGAGCTGGGCCTGGCCTTCCGCGACGCCCACCACATCACCGGGGCGGCGGTGAAGCGAGCCGAGCAGCTGGGCTGCGACCTGCCGGCCCTGCCGCTTTCCGAACTTCGGGCCTTGGAACCGAACATCACAGAGGGCATCTACAAGGTGCTGACGCCGGAAGCCTCGGTGGCCAGCCGTATGAGCTATGGCGGCACGGCGCCGGCGCAGGTGCGGGCCCAGATCAAGCGTTGGAAGGATATCCTGGCATGAGGCGCAAGTTGGTCGCCGCCGGCGCGGTCTTCGCGGTTTGCGCCCTCGCAGGCGGGCTCGCCGGCTGCGGCAAGCTGGGCTCGCTGGAGCGGCCCGGTCCGATGTTCGGCCATCCCAGCGCGGCGCCGCCAACTGGCCAGCGCCAGGATCCGAACCGGCCCGTCGTCACCGTCGACCCGCGCGACCCCAACAGCATACCGGGCCAGGACGGGCCGACGCCGCCGACGCCCGCCGCCCCGCGCCCGTAACGCGTTTCGCAAGGAGACTGCCATGCGCCCCTCCGTCCGCCTCGCCGTCCTCGCCGGCCTCCTCGCGGTGAGCGGCGGCCTCGCCGGCTGCAGCCACACCGGCCCGCTGGGCCACGGCGCGGGCGCGGCCAACCAGGAGCGGCAGCAGGCGGGCCCGAACGCGCCCACCCAGACCATCGATCCGCGCAACGCCAGCGCCAACCCGGCGCCGCCGCGCACCCTGCCGATCCAGGGCAGCGGGTCCGATCCGTTCGCCTCCGGCCCGCCCGGCGCCCTGCCCGACCCCTACGCCAACCCCCCCCGATGAATCACTTCGAGCTGCGCGGGGGCGAGCTCGCTTGTGAGGACGTGCCCCTGGCGCGCATCGCCGAGGCGGTGGGCACCCCGGTCTATGTCTATTCCTCGGCTACCCTGGAGCGGCACTACACGGTGCTGCGCGACGCGCTGATGGGCGCCGGTCTGGGCGAGCCGCTGATCGCCTTTGCGGTGAAGGCCAATTCCAACGTCGCGGTGCTGAAGACCCTGGCCAACCTGGGGGCGGGCGCCGACGTGGTCTCGCAGGGCGAGGTCCGCCGGGCGCTGGCCGCCGGCGTGCCGCCGGAGCGGATCGTGTTCTCCGGGGTCGGCAAGACGGCGGGCGAGATCGAATTCGCCCTGAGGTCCGGCGTCGCCGAGATCAACGTCGAATCCGAGCCCGAGCTGAAGCTCGTCGACCAGGTGGCCCAGGCCCTGGGCGTCCGCGCCAAGATCGCCATCCGCGTGAACCCCGACGTCGAGGCCGGCGGCCACGCCAAGATCGCCACCGGCAAGGCCGACAACAAGTTCGGCGTCTCCTTCAGCGAGGCCGAGCGGCTGTACGTCAACGCCTCCAACGCGGCCGGCCTGTCGCCGGTGGGCGTCGCCTGCCACATCGGCAGCCAGATCACCGACCTGGCCCCCATGGAGGCCGCCTTCACCAAGATGCGCGGCCTGGTGGAGCGGCTGCGCGCCCAGGGCCTGGCGGTGGAGCGGTTGGACCTGGGCGGCGGCCTGGGGGTGCCCTATTTCAACATGCCGACCCCGCCCTCGCCGGCCGACTATGCGGCGATGATCGGGCGGGTGATGAAGGGCCTCGACATCGCCTTCGCCTTCGAGCCCGGCCGGGTGATCGCCGCCAACGCCGGGGTGCTGGTGGCCCGCGTGCAGCACGTCAACACCCGACCCGAGGGCCGCAGGTTCCTGGTGCTGGACGCCGCCATGAACGACCTGCTCCGGCCGGCCATGTACGAGGCCTATCACGACATCCGCCCGGTCCGGCCGCGCGACGGCGAGCCGGTGACCTACGACGTGGTGGGCCCGGTCTGCGAGACCGGCGACACCTTCACCCGCGACCGGGCGCTGCCGCCCATCGAGGGCGGCGACCTGCTGGCCTTCATGACCGCCGGCGCCTATGGCGCGGCCATGGCCAGCGAGTACAACAGCCGCCTGCTGGTCCCCGAGGTGCTGGTCAAGGGCGACCAGTTCGCCGTGGTCCGGCCGCGGGAAACCTACGAAGACATGCTGGCCCGCGAGCGGCCGGCGCCCTGGCTGTAAGGCTTCGGCACGGTCCGCGTCTGACTCTAAGGGGACTATCGGCGTGCCTGCTTTGGAGCCCCGAGCCAACTCGCCTGCGCCAAGCCTGCATCTCGCCTGTCAAGGCAATGATGGCCTACGGTGTTAGGTGAGCGCTGGAAGACTCATGGCCCTTATGCATCTTTTGGTAGAACGACACTAGACGAACTGCGGGTCGCTCGTGCAATGGTTGCAAGGGAGCGATCATGAGTGAAGTGACTTCGGCACCGGCGACCGAGCCAGCATCGATTTTTGACGGTGATCTGCCACTCGACGCGAAGCTGGAAAAAGCCCGGACAGAACTTCTAGACCTGACGGCTCGAAACCGTCTCCTAAACATCCCGCGCTCAGCAAAGAGCGCAAAGACCCTAGAAATCATCGACGAGCGCGGCGCGGAAGTCTTTCGACTATTGGTCGTGAGAGCAAGGCGTTCACCTTCCTGGGAGGAAAGGGGGCCACGCCCGAGGCTGCCGACGATTATGGCGAGATCGCTGAGCTTGCGCAGCCAGACGATGACGGCGTCGATGCCAGGGGTGTGGCGAACCGGCATGCTGATACGCGGCTTCAAACTCGGCTCACTCCTGCTGGTCTGCAGAAAAAGCTCCTCGACCTCTATTACGATGCGCGAACGCTTGAGGAGGAGCAGGGCGTCAACATCCTATTTCTAGCGATCGGCACGCTGAAGTGGATCGACCCCAACAATCCGAAGGCGGTTCGCTATGCGCCGCTAATTCTCGTTCCGGTCGAGCTTGAGCGGGGCAATGCGGCGGAAAAATTTAAACTCCGCGCGAGGCAGGAAGACTTTGCTGCCAACCTCTCGCTTGAGGCATATCTTGACCGGGTACATGGGCTGAAGCTTCCGACGTTTGAAGCCGGTGACGAGTTCGATCCATCGGCCTATGCCGCGGCCGTGGCCGAAGCGGTTTCTGTCAATACTGATTGGTCGGTGAACGACGACGACGTCGTGCTGGGCTTCTTTTCGTTCGCCAAATTCCTGATGTACCGCGACCTTGATCCTCAGACTTGGCCGAAAGGCGCGAAGCTCGTCGATCATCCGCTGATACGGCCGCTCGTCTCCGATGGCTTCCCGGAAGGGGAGCCGCTGCTGTCGGAGGACGAGTCGATCGACGCCAACATCGCTCCCTCCGATATGATTCACATCGTCGATAGCGACAGTTCGCAGACACTGGCGGTAGAGGAAGTCCGTCGCGGTCGAGATCTGGTCATTCAGGGGCCGCCCGGTACGGGCAAGTCCCAGACCATCGCCAATGTCATCGCTTCGGCGGTCGTTAACGGCAAGACGGTGCTGTTCGTCGCCGAGAAAATGGCGGCCCTTGAAGTCGTAAAGCGTCGCCTGGACTCAACTGGCGTGGGCGACGCCTGTCTCGAATTGCACAGCAACAAGGCCAACAAGCGCGCTGTGTTGGAGGAACTTCGCCGCACTTGGGAGTTGGGCGCTCCGCGGACAGATAATCTCGATGCATTGAATGCTCGTCTGACAGAGGTGCGGGACCATTTGAACGCCCACGCTGAGCGGCTTCACGCGCCGATCGGGCCAGCCAGCCTGACCCCTTACGATGTCGTCGGCCATCTGGTCCGCTTGAAGCAAAGCGGAGTGAAGCCCGGCTATCTGCAACTCGACGGTGTGGATGGCTGGACCAAGGACGCGTTTGAACAACGGTCCCGGCTCATCATTGAGTTGGCTGAAAGGGTGCTCGATCTAGGAGCGCCGGGCAGCCACCTCTGGTGCGGTATTGAACTTGATCGCGCGATCCCCACCGACGTCGCTCGATTGGAGGGCCGCCTCGCCCAGCTTTCTGAGCGGCTGACCAGTCTGACCGGTGAGTATTCGGCGGTCGCAGCAGCGTTGGAGATCGGTCCGCCTGAGACGCTGGAAGCACTCACGGCCCTGGGTTCCCAGGTCGACCGCATCGCCGCTGCGCCGACCCTTACGGCGGAGGCACTCTCCGCAGACGTCTGGGACACCCCGGAGGCTGTACGTGAGATCCTTGCAGCAGGCATCGAATATGCCCGGCTCCGCTCTCAGCTTGCATCGGTATTCAGCGACACGGCCTGGACCACCACGCTCGATGGAATCTGGGCGACCCTCAAGCCTCTCGACGCGTCCACCCCTCTAGGTGCCTTTGCCCGCGCCGGTGTTGTCGCCGAACACCTGCCCGGCATTTTGGAACAGGGAAGAAGGTTGGCCGAGGCAGCGGGACGGCAGACCGCACCCACTACAATCGGTGACCTCGATACCTTGGTTGAAGTGGGCCAAAGGGTCGCTCAAGCACCCGATGCTGACCCGGTCGCTTTCGCTCAGGACCTTTGGGACAACGGCGTAGAACGCGCCTCCGACCTAGCCGGAGCGGTGAAAACTCTAGAGGACGCCCGTGCTGCGGTCGGTTCGGGCCTCAGCGAAAGCGCCTGGTCCGCAGATCTGGCGCCGGCGCGTGGCATTCTGGCCGCCCATGGGGGTTCGCTCTTCCGGCTCTTCAGCGGTGAATGGCGTGCCGCCGACCGTCTCGTACGTTCCTTCCAGTCGGAGCCAAAAGCTTCGCTGAAGAGCCGGCTCGCCTTGCTGGATGCATTGGCAAGCGGCCAGGCCGCACTGAAATTGATCGGCGACGAAGCCGACTTCGGTCGAACGGCCTTCGCCAGCGACTGGCGTGGCGAACGTTCTGCATCTGCGCCCCTGCAGGCGCTGGTGGAATGGATGCGGAGCTTGCGGGGCCTCGGAGCTGAGCCCCGCCTAATCATGGGCGCACGCCCCGATCGTCGCCGCCTCGACGAACTATCCAAGGCGGTGACAGTCAAGCTCGACAGCGTCCGCTCTGAAATCTCCCTGCTTTGGGATGAAGCTGGAAGTGGCCGAGCGGCGTTGTTCGGCGCAGCTGCCGAACCGGCTGACATCGACCTGTCAACAGCGACCGACGCCTGTCGCGCGGTCGCCGAAGCACATGAGGCTCTTGAGGCGCTCACCCTCTCGACTGAACCTTCACTCGCGGTGCGTCGTGCGGCGCTTGCTGATCTCGCCCAAGGTCAAGCGGCCGCCGGCCAGCTCGCGGCTGGGGCCCAGGACGCCCGATCTGCCTTCGGCGCGCAATGGAAAGGGGAACTGTCGGATTGGGAAGTGCTATCCTCGACCGCTGACTGGATGGCGGCGAATGGTGACATCCGGCGCCAGGCCGCGCGCGTTCCGGACCGCCCCATCCTAAAGGCAAAGAGCGACATGGTCCTGTCTTTGCGCGACCAATGGATCAACGAGGTAGAGACGCTGCTGTTGGATTTGAAAGGAAGCGATGAGGCGGTCGTAGCCGCTGGGCGCCTTTCAAAAACCCCTGTCAGTTTGCTAGCGAGCCATATCGCGGCTTGGCGAGATGGAGGCGAGGCGCTCACATCGTGGGTCGGCTATCGCGCTCGCGCCAAAGAGGCGATCACGATGGGCCTAGTCGACCTAGTTGCGCGTCTTCACGACGGACGGCTGGCGCCCGAGGTTGCTCACGACGATTTCGAACAGGCCTTCTTCGAGGCTGTCCTGGAACAACAGGTCGAGGCCGAGCCGGAGCTTGCTGCGTTCCAAGGCGAGCTTCATGGCCGTAGAGTTCGCGAGTTCGTAGACCTGGACCGACAGAAAATCCGCGTCGCTGCAAGCCAGGTGGCCCGCGCGCACCACCGCCGCATCCCGCCGACAAGAGGCGGGGCGGTCGGTCCGCTCGGCGTGCTGAAGTCCGAAATGGCCCGAAAGCGGGGCCACATGCCGATACGTCAGCTGATGCAGAAAGCTGCGCAACCTATTCAAGCCCTAAAGCCTGTCTTCATGATGAGCCCTCTGTCGGTGGCGCAGTTCCTGCCGCCTGGCGAACTAAAGTTCGACTTGCTGGTCATGGACGAAGCCAGCCAAATCCAACCCGTGGACGCCTTGGGCGCCATTGCACGATGCAAGCAGGTGGTCGTCATCGGCGATCCCCAACAACTGCCGCCAACCGCCTTCTTCTCGAAGATGACCGGCCAGACGGATGGTGACGAGGACGATGGCGCGGCCAGGGTCGCTGACATTGAGAGCATCCTGGGACTGTTCACGGCGCGGGGACTGCCGATGCGCATGCTGCGCTGGCACTACCGGAGTCGGCATGAATCGCTGATCGCGATCTCCAACCACCAATTCTATGAGAACAAGCTGGTCATCGTACCCAGCCCGTTCACGGCCCAGTCCGGCCTCGGTTTGCGCTTCCACCACATCAAGGACGGCGTGTTCGAGACCGGCACGACTCGGACCAACCCGGTGGAAGCCAAGGCGATCGCCGGGGCAATCGTCCATCATGCCAAAGCGACCCCGGAACTCTCGCTAGGAGTCGTAGCCTTCTCAGTCGCTCAGCGAAAAGCGATCCTGGAGCAGTTGGAATTGATGCGTCGCAAACTGACGCCGGCCGAGGAAGCATACTTCCAGGCCCATCCGACCGAGCCGTTCTTTGTGAAAAACCTGGAAAACGTCCAGGGGGACGAGCGGGACGTGATCCTTATTTCGATCGGCTATGGGCCGTCGGCGCTGGGCGCCAAACCGCCTATGCGATTTGGCCCGGTCGGGCAGGAGGGCGGCGAGCGCCGACTCAATGTCCTGATAAGTCGAGCCAAGCGCCGGTGCGAGGTGTTCTCTTCGATGAGCGACGAGGACATCGACCCCGACTTCGCGTCGACTCGAAAGGGTGTCTTCGCCCTGAAACTGTTCATGCATTTTGCGCGCACGGGACGGATGACGCTGGCGGAATCCGCAGGGCGAGACCGGCATACTGTTTTCGAGGATCAAGTCGCTCAGGCCATCCATGGCCGTGGATATCTGGTCCACCGCGATGTCGGAGTTTCGGGCCTGTTTGTGGACATCGCCGTCGCGTCACCGGACCAGCCGGACCGGTATCTCCTCGCGATTGAATGTGACGGGCCGTCTTATCGTGCCGCGCGATCCGCACGTGACCGCGACCGTCTCCGCCAGAGTGTCTTAGAAAACCAAGGCTGGATCGTACATCGCATCTGGAGCGGCGATTGGTTCAACCGTCCGCAGGAGCAGCTTGAGCGTGCGATAGCCGCCATTGAGGCAGCGAAGGTTGAGCTTGGGCGCATCGGTGACGCAGCGGCGCGCCTGCCGGCGTACGAGATCGTCTCGGTGGAGCGCGAAGACGTCACGGAGATGGGGCTGGCCGGTGTGGGTGAAGCCGATGCCTCAATTTCGATACCCTACGTTGAAGTGCCGCTCATCCGTCCGGCTCACGTTTACGGCGATATCCATGAAGCCCCGACTGGCGTGCTGTCGCAATTGGCGGAAACCGTCGTCCAGGCAGAAGGTCCGGTTCACTTCGACGAAGTCGTCGTGCGCATCCGCACGGCGTGGGGAGCTGGGCGAGCCGGAGGTCGTATTCGCGAGGCTGTTCGCCGCGCGGTAGACGTTTCTTTTCGGCAAGGCAGGATCGTCGCCGAGGGTGACTTCCTTTCAATACCTGGGGCCGAGACTTCCGTGCGAGATCGCAGCGAAGCTTCGTCGCCGACGCTCCGCCGTCCTGATATGCTGCCTCCGGCGGAAATCGAGAGTGCGCTGATCGACATCGTATCGCGCAACTTCGGCGCTACGGAGGACCAAGCCCTACAGGCAGTGTCACGCGCATTCGGGTTCAAGGCCACTAGCGCTCAGCTTCGAGAAGTGCTGGGAGCCGTGCTCAATGCCGCCTTGAAGCGCGGCGTTCTCGTCCGCCGGGACACTCTCATCGACGCGGGCCCCAACGCCCCGAAGCCGAAGCGCGAAACGGCGAGGCCTGAGCTGGAAAGCCTTATCGCTGGAGGCGAAGGCGAACAGCTCGAGTTCAAGGAGACCCTGCGTTGGGATCTGCGCCAGGGCCTGGTGAACCGGAGGCTTGAAGACGCAGCAATGAAGGCGATCGCCGCCTTCAGCAATCACCGAGGCGGCACGCTTCTCATCGGTGTCAGCGACGATGGCACGGTCAAGGGAGTGGAGCCGGATATCGGTAGCGTTGGCGGGAGTCGGGATAGATTCGAACTCCACCTTACCAACCTGATCAAGGATCGATTTTCGGAGAGCTTCCGAGCTGGATGCGTATCGGTCAGTTACCCAATCTTCGGGCAAAACCTTGTCTGCCGGATCGACGTCAAGAAGTCCCGAACGCCAGTCTATCTCGCTATCTCAGACGGGAGTGGTCCGCCCGTGGAGCGCCTGATCGTTAGAGCGGGCGCATCATCGTCGGAGATCCCCCTGAGCCAGGTCGCAACATATGTTCGAGACCATTTCACGTAATCCGAAGGGAATGCAGGAGGATGTCGCCAAGGTCATGAAGCGCCTGGAGCCGCGTCAGCTCTTTGCCCCGAAGCGCGGCTAAATTGGTCAGGCCGGGACCGGGCCGAACGTCCGGTTTCAGTGCCGGAGGCAACGTCCGCTGCTGGCGCAAAGTGGTCCTTCTGGAGTCCGCCGCCCACCCGTTCCTATCAGCGTGCCATTCACCGGAGGGCGAGCCCAGCCCCGCGCCGCTCACCGCGCGCTGAGGTCCGCGCAGCTCACCGGATTGACCGGCTTGGCCACCGCGCGCCGCCAGACGCCGCCCGCCTTGGTGAACAGGGCGGCCGACGAGGCGGGCTGCGGGGCGCCCTTGTCGTCGAAGCCCGACCAGCTCATGTCGGCGACCAGCTTGGCGGTGACGCCCTTGGCCAGGTCGTCGGGAGTGATGGTGCGCTGGGCCTTGCAGGAGATGTCGAACATCTCGCACTTGGATCCGGCCGGGGCGCGCTTGCAGCTGATGTCGCTGGCCGCGACCTCGGTCTTCCAGACGCGGATGGAGTCCTCGAGGCCGGCGTAGGGGTCGGCCGCGCCGCCGCCGGTCTTTTGCTCGCTGCAGCCGCCGAGCACCAGAAGGCCCAGCATCAGTCCGGCGAATAGCTTCGTCACGTGGGGGTCGCTCCAGGAATTCCGCGGTCAGGCGCACGCCAAGCCGCAACGGTGCGGCAGCACTAAGGCAAGCCAGGCTCAAGCCAACAGGAAACGATCCACTTCCCGCCACTTGCGCCGCACGGTGGTGAAAAGCGAGGCGCCGTCCACCCGCTGGACGACAGGGCTCGCCAGCCGACGGCGAACCTCCGGCTCCAGGGCGCCCAGGTCAAGGCCGTCGCCGTGCGCCACGGTGACGTGCGGGATGACGGTGTCGAACTGGCCGGCGTAGGGCGGATAGTCCGGGAAGGCCGCGGCGATGGCGCGGACCATCTGCACGATCGGCTCCACCGGATCGGGGGCGAGCCACAGCACCTCCGGGAAGCGGCCGATGCGCGAGAAGCTGAGGTCGAAGGCCGCGAATGAGCGGACCACCTCGGCCAGGCGGCCCCGCTGGGTCGGGCCGAGCTTCACCGGGTCCATGAAAGGGTAGAGCACCGTGATATGGGCCGGCATGCCCTGGCGCGCGGCCGGGTCGTGCTGGGCGCGCAGGTCGCCGATCGCCGGCTCCAGCTCGGGGACCAGCAGCACCAGCCCCGAGGAGCTCAATCCAGCGCCCCGATGTAGGGCAGGCCGCGGTAGGCGCCGGCGGCGTCCATGCCGTAGCCCACCAGGAAGCGGGCCGGCGCCTCCCAGCCCACGAAGTCCGGCTGGATGGCGCGCGGCTTCGGCCACGGCTTGGCGGCGAAGACCGCGGTCAGCACGTCGGCGGCGCCGGCGTCGCGCACCAGGCGGGCGGCTTCCGACAGCGACAGGCCGGTGTCGAACACGTCGTCGACCACCAGCGCCTTGCGGCCCTGCAGCGGGCGCTGCAGGTCGGCGCGCACCTCGCAGCGGCCGAGGCTCGCCCGTTCGTCGCCGTAGGAGGCCAGCCACAGGGCGTCGAAGCGCACATGCCGGCCGAGCCGCGCCAGGGCGCGCATCAGGTCGGCGCAGAACCACAGGCCGCCGGTGAGCAGGCAGATCGCGACGGTCTCGTCATCGACGCGCGGCGCGATCTGGGCGGCCATCGTCGCCACCCGCTCCGCGATCTCGGCCTCGGTGAGCAGGACCGCCGGTTCAGCCATGTTCGGCGAGCGCGTCCGGCGATCCGGGGGGGATCGGCTGGGCCTCCACCGGGGCCGGCGGGGCGACGGGGATCGGGGTGACGGCGGTGCGCCGGCCGCTGGCCTCGAACAGCACCTCCAGGTCGCGGGCGTTGGAGGGCGGGTCGGAGATGGCGATGGCGAAGTGGCGGGTGGCGCCGGCCGGCACCTTGGGATCGATGGGGCGCACGATCTTGGCGGCGATCGGCTTGCCCTGGCGGTCCAGCAGGTTGACGCGCAGGGCCGGCGCATTGACCGCGGCGTCCTTCACATTGCGGATGTCGCCGGTGACCGACAGCACCGGCCGGCCGCCGGAGAAGGTCGGCGTGGCCTGCACCCCCTCGATCACCAGGCCCAGGCTGTTCACCGGCAGGCCGAGGCCGGCGTAGGCCGCCTGGGTCTTGGGCGCCAGCTTCACCACCTGGCCGCGGAAGGCGATGGCGCCGGCGACCACGGCCAGCACCAGGACGGCCGCGGCGGCCCAGACCGCCACCTTGCCCCGCGCCTCGCCCCTGGCGCTGCCCCGGGCGGGACTGACGCGGCGCGGCGGGTCCGGCTCGACAGCCACGATCTCCAGGTCGTCGACCGGCGCCGGCTCGGCGTCGACGGCCGCGGCGGCCTCCTCAGCCTCGACGGGCTCGGGATCGGTGGAGGTGAACTCGCCGGTTTCGCGCCGGGCGGTCCAGCGATGGGCGCAGTTGGCGCACTTCACAGTCCTGCCGGCTTCGGGGATGCGTGAATCATCCACGAAATAGCTGGTGGCGCACTCTGGACAGGTCAGTATCATTCGCGGCGAATCGGACGCTTCCAGCAACCCTGCTCCCGAGGTCGCCGATTTCGGCCTCCATGTCCA